>CALDJN010000413.1 GCA_937901695.1 uncultured Anaerocolumna sp. | reverse complement strand
GTTGGGCTTGATTATCAACATCAAAACCAATGATGTTTACTACTGCTGCTACATTGGATTGATGAAGGGCTTTCGCTGTAGCTACTGGATCTCCACCACAGGTTTCAATGCCATCACTAACCAGATAAATCATATTTTTCACGCCTGGCCCCTGTTTGCTTGCCAAATCTTTTTGTGCCTCCTCCAGCGCTTTTGCAATGCCTGTCCATCCTTTGGGTGCGAAACTATTTAATACACCATTAAACCTGCTTTCATTGAAAGGTTCTAATCCATAAACCAATTCTGTTTGGGAACAGGATAATTGTTTATCTTTATCTGCTCCGCTTCCTTTATGGCCTAAAACCCGCAAGCCTACATTGGCACTGGGAGGTAAGCTTTTTAAGAAATCCCGGATACTGCTTTTAGCTAAATCCATTTTTACGCCACCTGGTACTGACTGTGCCATACTTCCGCTGGCATCCAGAATAACTTCAACATTTAATGTTTCTGCAGTCCCATTGGGTGCTGTAGGATTAATATCTTTCATTTCTTGTTTAAAGTTTGGATCTACCTGATCAAACATTTCTTTATACTGTTTATAGTTTTCTCCTACAAGTGAAAGCAAGTATCCATAGATTTCTTTTGAAGTTAATCCTTCTGGAAGTTTATCCAATTCTACTTCTACTTTTTTCTGATCATATTTATCACCAGCGTATTGGCCTTCACCTTCATATGCTACTATTTCTTCAATAGTTAATGGGACAGGTTTTTTCAAGGCTACCTCTACTTCTTTGTCATTGAAAAGGGAACAACCCGATAAAAGGATAGAAGAAACAAAGGTTAGGCAAATCATTAAATTCAATAATTTTCTTTTCAATTTAATCACCCGGTTCATAGTTTTATGACTCATTTTGTTATATTACTTAATTTTATGGTAAATAATAGTTCAGTTCAATTATTTGTGTAAATTTAAGGAATGTTAGCTTTTCCTATTAAATTTAATTTACGGAATTTACTTAGACGTTTTGACAAGAAGGAAAAATAAAAAAGGACCTTTCGGTCCAAAACTCATTTCTAATTTCTTGATTCTCTTAAAATCTCATCTGCTCTAAGACGTGCAATAAAATCATCAAAAGCTTCTGCTTTATAAAGTAAATCATTTCAGAAATTTTACAAGCACGCTCATCAGGCATAAAAGACAATCCACTTTTCACAACTTATACAAAAACTTCTATAGACCATTTTCCTCTAACCAATTATTTATCATAGAAAATAACCCAGAAGTTTCAACCTGTAATTCGTCTAACATACCATCCGAAATATATTCTGAATAAATTGTAGTGTAATTCTTTCTAATTTCTAAACTACACATATTCCCCCCTATTTCTTCGTATTCAGATTGACCAGAAATGACTTTATTAATCGCTTCTTTAAATATTGGTTCCTTAAAAGTTAACATATCCTCAAAAACATATTCTAAAAGCTTTAGTTCATCAGTAAATTTAAACAATGTATAACCGTTGTGATCTTTCAAAACCGAATAATTATATTTCATTTTTCTACCCCATTATTTTTCTGAATAAATTGGAAAAGCAGTATCAATCATTCCCTTATCATTAATCCACATTTTAATTTCCATACCTTCTTTTGTAGTTCCTATATGCCATCCTGAACCATTAATTTTAAGTGAACTATGTGCTTCCTTAACGGCGTTAAGAACCTGAACTCTATTCCATTCCTTCGGAAAGAATGTAGAAAATTTCTGCTTTCCGTTTAATTCAATTATGGCTTCATAAACACCAAATTTATCTGGTTTACTGATATTAGATAATGTTGCTTCAGAATTAATATTTTCATGGTGATAGCCCGATGGTCGCCCCCTTCCATTTATATTTCCATGAAAAATATGTTCAAGAGCATTTTCAGAAAAAATTGTATCACTTTTTAAATTTCCTTCATTAGCAACAGTACCAGAACCTTTCCCATTTCCAGGAGGTTCCACCCAGCAAGCATTATGTACAAGTACATTCTTTTCTGATACAAAATAAGTATGCCAATCTTTTACTTCAAAGTTATAAACTTTAACCGGTTCATTCAAAGATAAAATATCAACTTCTTCAACTTTTGTCTCCTCTCCAGTATAGAGAAGAATCCGATCATCTGTTTGCAAGTTTCCAGCATGAACCCAACCATTGCCGACTACCCAAAAAGGATGGGTTGGTGTAGTTTCAATGATTGCTTTTCCTACATTCAGTTTAACCAATTTTTCTATTTCACGAACGAATACATGATTTACTTGCTTTAATCCTTTTTCCCCTGTTTCAGGATTATAAGCATGTACTTTATCGCCTACTTTAACCTTTTCAATTGCTGTAAAACCATTTTCTGTATATACTGGGGTTCCTGCAACAAAGCAAGCTCCATCCTGCACATCAACTTTCTGACTACTAATAGATGGTTTGGCGACCTGACCAGGATTTATTAGTTTATTTGCTAATCCTGTACCTCCCACCAATAAGACAGTTAATCCAACACCAAGAACTGCTCCAATCACTGCCTTTGGTATACTAAGTTTCCGATTATGTAAGGTATCGTCAGCCATACTGGTTATTGCCCCACTTAAAGCACTTCCAGTCACCAGAGTTTTTAATCCTGTCCCAGCTACTTTTCCTACTATTCCTAAGACCCCACCGCCAATAGCACCTAGAGCTCCGCCGATGCCCATTTCTTTTGTTAAATCTTCACCCCGTAAGCCGGTGAAATAGCCAATGCCACCGGAGATCGCTATTCCTGCTAAAATGGCTAATCCAAAAGGAAGGAGAGGTGCAACGAAGATACCAGCTATCGTTAAACCAACCCCTGCAACAACTGCGGCAGTAAATTCCCAATTATCAGCAATCCATTGGCCTGCCTCTGCTAAACCGTCAAGAATGGAACTTCCTATATCCCCTAATGTATCAATGGCGTTTTGCGTAAAGCTATCTAACTTGTCTCCCACAGATTGAGCAAAATCTGTAAGACTATCAATCCAGCCTTTATCCTCATCGGCAGAAGTACCATCAGAATTCGTTCCATTTTCTGACGATTCAACATCAATACCTGGAAGAGTAGAGTTTGATAAATTAGAAT
>CALDJN010000412.1 GCA_937901695.1 uncultured Anaerocolumna sp. | reverse complement strand
ATTATTTTATTTATGTTCATTATAATAATTGTAAGCACTAATTTCAATTATTATAATTTTATTGTTAACATAAAAAAAGAAGTCCTTTATAGACTACCTCCTTGTGAATAGACTGTAAAGCAGTTCATAGTAAGACTTCTGTATAAGTATTATAAAATATATCTTATGAAAATAAGTACCTATAAAAATTTTAGGCTATTGAAACGAACTCATGCGAATGAATACAGTTACAATAGCCAATGTCTAATGTGCTATTTTATTATTCTTATGTAGTTTTTCTATTCTTAGTATTGTTACTATTCATATTTATTTTTATTAAAATTAATTTATATCAGAATAACTCTTTACAAAACTAATTAAATTATAACTAATCTACTACATAATATTGAATCGGCATATATGTCAAAGTATAAGCAGGATTCGTGGTATGGTAAGCTCCATATACCCAGGTTAGATGATAATAGCTTACTGTATTCATCATACCTAATGAATCCAGATTTCCTAAGTACTGTTTTATAGAACCTACTCCGCTTGGAACATAAACACCACATCCAAAAGTTATGACGTTAACACCTGCAAATTGGGACTCTTTACCTTGCTCACGCAACATATATAATGCATTAGCAATATCCATATTTCCCTTACTGTGTCCAATGAGTAATCGTGGTCTTGCACCTTCTTTATATAGTTCTGCTAGCTTTTCTGAAGCAGTATTAGTATAAGATACACCTAATACATTAGAAGGCCTTCCAATAAAATAGCCCTCTATACCTTTATCTCCTACGTCTTTTGCACCAAGTCCTGTAACAATACCAGCTACGTAATCTTTTCTTGCAGTTGCAATGTGTTTTGCGAATGCAGCCGTTCCAATGGAGCTGCTTCCTACACCTGCCATGGATATAACTTCTACTAGTCCAGCGCTTACATATTCCTCTGCTTCTTTGCCATAATAGAATTCATTGTCTGTCTTGGACATTATAATCACTGTTCCTACTGGTAATCCCTCCAATGCCTCCCATTCTTCTTCCGTCAAGATTCCCGTATTATAATATACGCTATCATAATAAGTATTTTCCATTGCTTTTGCATTTTGTGCAAAAAATGGTTGAACAACCATAATTGCAGCTGCCATAAAGGCGATTAGCATGTTACGTTTAAACCTATTTCTTTTCATAATTGCTACCTCCCATCATTTCCTCTGCCCCTTAAAGCAGAGTATAATTGTGTATTTGTTACAATTAAATTGTAATATAATTACTGGTAAGAAGCAACATATTTTTAATAACAAAAGGTACCTTTTCCCAAAATTCGTATGGCATATTATTCGCTTTTCCTAATTTTTTCGACTTATAAAATATATTTGTATAAAATATGGGGTAGAATTTTTTGAATCCTACCCCTACTATAACTTTCCTTTATATTTTATTACATTCTGGTTTGCTATTTAATTTTAAATATTTTGAAAATTTCATCAAAGCAGTAATTAAAATCTCTTTCCATAACAGTCTTTGAAACCCGTATTGGAAATTGCTTATATATTTCTCCATTAATCCAAACATTAATATATCCTACTGCACTACCTTTATGTATAGGCGCTTTTACCATTTCAGGCATATTGTAAGTGTAGTCTACCTTATCATTTTCGCTTAATAACAAATCTAAATGCCCTTCTATATAGGTATTTGTAATTTTTTCTATTCCCTTATCCACCATAATAGGTTGAAAATTATCCGTACCTTCAAATACGGTTTTGTACTCAAAATTATCTAAACCATAATTCATTAGTTTCGTCGTATCCTTCCACTTAAGACCTTTGTTTGGATACCACCCACAGCCTAATACGGCAGAAACCAGTGTCTTATTGTTTTTTTTAACCGCACCTACGAAACAGTAACCTGCCTTTCCCGTGAACCCGGTTTTTACACCAATAGCACCATCAAATATATATAAAAATCTATCCTTATTACTTACCGCAAATTTTCTTCCTGTTTTCACTTCACTAAAATTCCATATAGGTTCGTTGGTAATCTTTATAAATTCTTTATTCTTAATGGCATAGCTGGCTATTCTAGACATATCTACTGCTGTAGAATAATGTCCATTTGCATCTAAACCATTAGGCGTTACAAAATGTGTATTTTCACAGCCAATTTCTTTTGCCTTCTCATTCATCATTTTAGCAAAGCCTTGTACAGAACTTCCAATATGTTCTGCAATGGCTACTGCAACATCATTATGAGACTCTAGCATAAGTGAATATAACAGATCATTTAATATATACTGCTCCCCTTCTCTGATGCCAAGTTGAACATCTGGCATGGTAGACGCATATTTTGAAACTGTAACCATATCATCCAGCTTACCCTCTTCTAAGGCTACTATACAAGTCATGATTTTTGTAGTGCTAGCCATTGGCAAGGCTTCATATCCCTTTCTCTCAAATAAAACCCTGCCGCTATCTGCATCCATTAACGCCGCACCTATAGCATGTAATTGAATATTTGGATATTCTACAGGAGTAGTTTTATCAACTGTCTCCTTAGAGTTCCTAACAATAACGCTTTTATTATTGATTCCCTGAATTTTAACCTCTTCCGCCTTAATTTGATTTTGTATGTATTTGTGTTCTGCCTCCAGTTTATTGTAAAGCATTTGATAATTTGAGGAAGACGTAAAAAATAAAATAATTAGTGTAGCTACTATGGGAAGAATTTTCTTTTTCAAAGCATGTCATCCTAATATATATACTTATTTTTATTTTATAATTTTTTTAGAATAATATGCTTAGAAATATAAAGTTATATTTATTTCCAAACTTTCTTAGCTGAAAACAATTAGTCGATAATTTAGTTTTAGATGAAGGCTTGAAACCTTGATACCACAACGCTCTCATTTACCACATCATACAAAACTCCGTTTTTATATTCAATACTCAAATTTAAATCGGGAATACAGGAAAAGCCCTTAGTAAGCAGCTTTTCAATATTCTCGGCAAAATCACGATACGCATCCCCTTTAAATAATGCAGGAACAACATTTGTTGTTTTTAATGCTTCCTTATATACATCAAGTACATTCTCACCTTTTTCATTGACCATACCTAAAGCTGTCTGCTTGTAATCACGTAGATCCTGACCTGTCACGCTCTTAAACTTGCTTAAAGCGTGATACTTTAATAGCACATCTTTTGATATAGATCCTGAATTGCTTTTCATAATGTGGTAAAATAATTCTCTAGAATTGTTATCTGTATTTAATATTTCTTCAATATTATCCGCAATTCCCTTATCATCCACTCCTGACACTTTCAACTTATAGTTTAGTGGGTCTATTGTAAATGTCATATTGTATTTTGCCAGCAGACTACTACTAAGCCCGGCTTTTGAAAAGATGTTTCCCAATTGAACATTTACCATATTTCGGTTATATGACTTTTGTTCACTGTCAGATGGATCCATTATACCCCTTTTCAATTGAGGATCAGATACGTTTCCCCCTGTAGTAAGACAACCGTATAAAGTCATTTCCAGTTCATTGGTGTACATGGCATCAATCTCTGAGTAACTATATCCCTTATAATTACCACTTAAATAATACTTTTGACTAAGGGCAGCATATAATTCCGCTTCTGTCCTATACTTAGCTCTATTGCTAACACCAAGAGGATAATAGATTTCCTCCAGTTTTGTATATGCCTTGAATGCATCATTATCCTGAGAATAATTATTACTTTTTACCTTGTCCTCAGTAACAGCATACTTTTCCTTCCAACTTGGCATTTCAGGTTTTTCAGGTGTATATCTTCCCTTCAAATTATAGTGATTATAATAAGAAGAATTTATTATCATATTGTTTCCTCCAAATCGTTAGTTAAGAAAGATTTTATAATCTGTGTTTTTCATATCATACTGCCATTTGAGCGTTATTTTTACATTGCTCATGGTAGATTTAGCTCCTGCCATTGCATTGTACTTAAATTTCCAAGTCTGTTTCGCCAAAATTCCATTATCTAGTTTAATATTATAAGACCCACTTGTGGCATTCGATACAATTGAAGTATACCAAACAGGTGTACTAGATGGATTAACCATATGCCGCACATTTCCCTGACTTGGTGACTGTGTACTGGATGTACTAACATTGGTTACAATGGCTCCATTAGGTATCGCAGTGCTACCGCTTAAATTGAGATTAAGTACAGTGGACTCAACACCATTTACTTTGAAAGGGTTATTTCCCGGATTAGAAGCTGTACCAGAAAATGAAAATGTACCACTACCAGTTCTAATTCTATTCCCTGCTGACAGATTAAAATACATAGCATTTTCAAACGTATCTCCTCTGCTCACTACAATATAATATGTCTTTGTTGAGGTGGAGTCATTATTTATATCTACATATAGTGCCGGTATCACATCTGTATTATCCATTAAGTCCTCCGGATTCTTGCGTTCAAGACCCTCATCTATACCTAACCCGTTTTTCACCTGCACTGACATACCGATATAAGATTTATCCGATGAGGCACTAACATAAATACGTTCTCCTGGTGCAACCGTAATCTTGAACCAAGACTCCTGCTCACCTTGGTTCAAGATTGCAGCTCCTAACGAAAGTCCTGAATTCCATGATCCCCAAACATAAGCTGTTTCCATTGTATTGTTTCCAGTGATAGCTGAGGCTGCGTGAGCAGAACCAGAATGGAAACCCATTCCTGCTACTAAAACTAATGCGAATGTTAGCAAGTAACTAATAACCCTTTTCATTTTACTCATTTTTAAATCCTCCTTTTATTTACTGGACAGTCAAAAGTTTTGTAACCCTAAGAGACCTGCGAATCTTCTG
>CALDJN010000411.1 GCA_937901695.1 uncultured Anaerocolumna sp. | reverse complement strand
GAAGGCATCTTAAGAAGAGCCATTAAACGCTGCGGTAATATTCATGGCGAAGGCTTTAAAGCTCAATGCGCGGATCCTCAAAACTGTACAGATTTTAGAAATGTATTTTTGGGCGAAGTAGGTATTAAAACTTTTGAAATGGAGAATATCGAAGCTACTCATGATGATCTGAAAGTTGAATTTAATTATTGTGCCTTAGTAAATGCATGGAAGAAACTTGGCTTTGATGATGAAAGGTGTGCATTATTATGTGATATCGCTATGGATGGGGACAGAGGAATTGCAGAAGCAATGGGATTAACACTTAACTTAACAGATACAATTGCAAAGGGATGCTCTAAATGTAAACTACATTTTCACAAATAGGATGTTGTGAATTGATACATAATGTAGTACGCATAAGCAAGTTTAATTAAGTAAGAAATGGCATTATATCAGCTTGTCTTATGTATATGGAGGTATATTAGAATTACTTATGGATGTGGTAAATAATTCTCTAAATGAAATGTGCTAAATTTAGAGAATAAAAAGAAGGAGGAAGAACATGAAAAAAGTATTGTCGGTATTACTAGCTGTAATGATGGTTGCAACCATATTAACAGGTTGTAGTGGTGGAGCAAAAGAAAGCAATGAAACTTCTGCCAAGGGAGAAAAAGTAGTTAAATTTGGGTTATTAGCCCCATTAACAGGAACTAATGCAGAGTACGGTAAAGGTTTTCAAATAGCTACGCAAATGGCTATTGATGAAATCAATGCTGCTGGTGGAGTAAATGGTTATAAGCTTGCTATTGAAGTAGCTGACTCAAAAGGCGATCAAAAAGAAAGTTCTGACTTAGCAAGAAAATTTGGTGATGATAAAGAAATTAAGGCTATTATAGGTGACTTTGCATCTGGCGCTTGTATGGCGAATGCACCTATTGTAGATGCAGCAGGTATTGTTCAACTTTCACCTACAGCTTCTAACCCGGATTATGCAGGAATGAGCCCATATACTTTCTCAATTATGGGACGCCAGGACGCAGAGGCTCCTTTCTTTGCAAAATATATCATTGATAAATATCTTGGTGCAAAATCAGTTGCTCTCATTTACATCAATAGTGACTGGGGTGTTGCTTCCCATGACAACTTTGTAAAAGGTGCTGAAGAAGTTGGATTAAATATAGTTGCCGAGGCTAACTACGTACAGGATGAAAAAGATTTCTCATCTGTTCTGCTAAAATTAAAAGCAGCGGATCCAGAAGTGCTTGTAATCTTTGATCAAGGAGCTGTTCCTCAAATCGTTAACCAAGTTGCACAACTTGACTGGGATGTACAAATAACAACTTTAGGACCTGGAACATCTCAACAGATTTTAGATCTTTGTGGCAAGAATGCGGAAGGACTTATTACTTCAACGCCTTTCTTCTTTGACCCAGAAAGCGAGGCACAAACAGCTTGGAAAAAAACATTTAAAGAAAAAGCTGGATTTGAACCAACTGTACATCCAGTTGTTGCATATGACTGTGTATATCTTTTAGCGAAAGCCATTGAAATGATTGGTGACGGCGAAGTTTCTAGAGATGCTATTCGTGATAATCTACAAAAAGCGGAAATTGAAGGTCTTGCAGGCCCAATTAAATTCTCTGAGGCAGGCGATATTTCAAGACAATATTTAATATGTGCTGTAGAAAATGGTCAGTTCGTTATTAAAGAAGGATATGATTATTCAAAATAAAATAGTCCATTATAGGATGATTTGGGCTTATTGTAAATTACTTTGGATTGACATGATATTGTGTCATTCTTAGGTTACCATTGCCATTTCTTAAACAATTAGTTGTCATTCTGAGCCTAAAATATGAAGATATGATTTAATTATTTTTTAAGAATCTCCTTCTGAGTTGGTCAAAATAGATTTTATGCTTAGAATGACACATAAAAAGAATTGTTCCCCAAGTTATATTATATATTTAAGAATGACTCAAATAGCCCATTTAAAGCCCATTTAAGAATAAGGAGGTAAATTTAATGGAGTATTTTCTCAACCAATTAGTCAATGGAATTAGTCAGGGTGCTATTTATGCCCTTATGGCAATTAGTTACTCCGTAGTAGTTGGTGTTACCGGATTAATTACATTTACACATGGTGAAGTTATCATGATAGGAGCGTTTGCCTCCTTTTACATATTCCAATTTGTTGGAAACAATTTAATTTTAGGGTTTGTTGCTAGCTTTATAGCATCATGGCTAATTGGTATGGTTATTTATTACGTTTGTTATAATCGATTCTTTGAATCTCCATCACATATATCATTAATTTGTACCATTGGCATAAGTATGCTTATTAAAAACTTAGCACAAATATATTTTGGGCCTAACCAAAAACCTATGTTAAATGTAATTGATAATAAAGTATTTCGTATTGGAGTTTTACAGATATCAATGATTCAGATTATTATTGTAATTACAGTTATTGTTCTTGCTGGAATACTTTCTTTCTTTATTAATAAAACAAGGTGGGGCATAAAGCTTAGGACAGTAAGCCAGGATAAAAAAGCTGCTTCTTTAATGGGAGTTAATGTTAGCAGGACAGCCATGATTGGTAATTGTATTGGCTGTGGTTTAGCTGGTATATCTGGTATGCTAATATCTGTTTATTACCAGACTCTTCAGGCTACCATGGGTGGCTCTTTAGGTATGAAAGCCTTTTCTTCCTCAGTACTCGGTGGATTAACAGATACCCGTTTCTCGGCATTAGGTGGACTTGCAATTGGTATTATTGAAAACCTGGGTATTGCAATTTCTTCAGCAAGTTTTCGTGATATATTTGCATTCGGTTTCTTAATTTTAATATTAATCATTAGACCAGAAGGATTCGCAACTAAGAAAGGAGCACGACCATAATGAACGAATTATTTTCCAAAATAAAAATATTTTATGAAAAGCATAAATTAATATCTTTCGGTATAGGTCTGGCTCTATTACTAGCGATTCCAGCTCTCTTTCCAAAGAGTTATATAATGGGCATTATTGATAGAATTCTTCTTTACGCACTTTTAGCAGGTGGACTTAATGTTATTAATGGATACAGTAGTCAGTTTTGTATAGGTTATGCCGCTTTCTACTGTATTGGAGCATATACAGAAGCTATTATGTCTTTAAGGCTTAATTTTAACTTTTGGATTTTACTTCCTATCTCTGGTATCTTTGCAGCTACAGCAGGTTTACTAGTTTGTTTACCTACTTTAAAATTAAAAGGAAAGTATTTATCCATTGTAACATTAGGATTTTCAGAAATTATTCGTCTAATTGCCCTTAACTGGAGTGGCTTAACTGGTGGACCTATGGGTCTAAAAGGAATTCCAGTTCCAAACTTCTTTGGAATTAAAATTAAAAGTTCTATTTCTTATTACTATATTTTCTTAGGTTTAGTTATCATCTTCTTATTTGCAACCAGCAGAGTAATCAAATCTAAAATAGGACGTGCGTGGTTGTCAATTCGTGAAGATGAACTTGCTGCTAGATCATTAGGAGTTGAAACATCTAAATATAAGGCTCTAAACTTTATGTATGGTGCTTTTTGGGCAGGCGTTGCCGGAGCGGCTTATGCACCGTATACAAGATATATTGATTCAACTTTCTTTACATTAGATGAAGGATTCAATATTCTTTCAATGGTTATTATTGGCGGCATGGGTACTTTGATTGGACCTGTAGCAGGATCTATAGTAGTAAACCTTCTTACTGAATTACTTCGTCCTATTAGTGAATACCGTATGGTAGCCTACGCGATTTTAATTATCGTTATGATGTGGTTAAGGCCTCAGGGATTATTTGGTGCTTCCAATAGTATTTTATCTGGTGGAAAGATTAAGAAAAAGGAAGAGCGAAGGAAAAAGAAGGAGGTAGTAGTATGAGCGCACTTCTTGAAGCAAAACAGGTATCAAAACATTTTGGTGGTCTAAAGGCTGTAGATTCAGTAGACATGACCATTAATAAAGGGGATATATTTGGTATCATTGGTCCCAATGGAGCCGGTAAAACGACCTTCTTTAATATGTGCTCAGGAATATATCCTATTACAAGTGGTGAGATATGGTTAGATGGAGAGAACATAACGAATATGCATTCTGAAGTAATTGCAAGAAAAGGAATGGCTAGAACATTTCAGAATATACAGTTGTTTAAATATATGTCAGTTTTAGAAAATGTAAAAATTGGTTTTCACATTAATACTAAGACAAGATTATGGGATTCTATATTACATTCTTCTACTTATAAAAAAGATGAGAAGTTAGCCGAAGAAAAAGGCTTAGAAATTCTAGAAAGAGTTGGATTAACAGAGTTTAAAGATACTATGGCAGGTAATTTATCTTATGGTGTTCAGCGTAGAGTAGAAATTGCAAGAGCCCTTGCTTTAAATCCAAAAATACTTTTAATAGATGAGCCAGCAGCTGGAATGAATCCAAATGAAACCAAGGCATTAATGGAATTTATTAAGAAACTTAATAAAGATGGCTATACTATAGCAGTTATTGAACATGACATGAAATTTGTTATGAACACATGCAATAGGATTCTTGTGTTAAGCTTTGGAAAGAAAATATGTGAAGGTAATCCTGAACATGTAAAATCGGATAAAGAAGTAAATGAAGCTTACTTTGGAAAAGGTATCTTAGTAAGGGAGGCAGGATTGTAATATGTTAAAGATAGAAAATCTATCAGTAAATTACGGATATATAACCGCCCTTGCCGGTATTAATTTAGAGGTAAACAAAGGCGAGATTGTTACATTAATTGGCGGTAACGGAGCGGGAAAAACAACAACTCTTATGTCAATATCCGGCTTAGTTCAAAAAGCTTCCGGTAAGATTACCTTTAAGGGCGAAGATATTACAAAAACGGCGCCTGATAAGATTGTTAAGATGGGTGTATGCCATGTCCCTGAGGGAAGGAAAATATTCCCGGTATTAACAGTGTACGAAAATCTTATTGCAGGTACTTTAGGAAATCCTACGCTAAAAAAGTCACAAATTAGTGATTTAGTTGAGAAAAATTATGAACTGTTCCCAAGATTAAAAGAACGTTCCAAACAAAATGGAGGAAGTTTATCCGGTGGTGAACAGCAGATGTTAGCCATTGCAAGAGGGCTTATGATGGATCCAGATATTATTATGCTTGATGAACCATCCTTAGGACTTGCTCCAATTATTGTAGAAGAAATATTTGAATTAATCTTAAAGATTAGAAAGTCTGGTAAAACAGTATTATTGATTGAACAAAACGCTTCTATGGCTCTTTCTATTGCAGACAGAGGATACGTACTTGAAATAGGTAATGTTATCTTGGAAGGTAAGGGTAAAGACTTATTAGTTAATCCGGAAGTTAAGAAGGCTTACCTTGGTGGTTGATAGATATCTAAAATAATGAATGGAGGTAAAATATGAGAAAAATTATTAATAAACCAGAAAATTTTGTTGATGAAACTATGGAAGGTATTAGTTTAGCTTATGGTGACAGGGTTAAGTTATTAAACGGAGATAAAAGAATTCTTGTAACCAATTACCCTGTAAAAGAAGGAAAAGTAGGTATTGTAACTGCAGGAGGTAGCGGCCATCTTCCAGTATTTTTAGGATACGTTGGCCAAGGCATGTTAGATGGATGTGCTGTAGGTAATGTATTTGCTTCTCCGTCATCTCAGAAAATGGCTGATATGATTAAAGCCTGCGATTATGGCAACGGTGTATTATGCTTATATGGTAACTATGGCGGAGATAATATGAACTTTGAAATGGCCTGCGAGATGGTAGAATTTGATGACAT
>CALDJN010000410.1 GCA_937901695.1 uncultured Anaerocolumna sp. | reverse complement strand
GTAAAATAAACCCTATATATAAGTATAATTTTCTAAGCTCTATTTTACTATATTATACTTATATATAGGGTTTATTTTACTGATATTGAATCTTTTACTTTATTATAGATAGAATCTTTAATTCCAACAATATTCTTGATTTCTTCAATGGATTTAAAACCATTATGTGTTTCTCTATAATCTATAATACTTTTTGCCTTCGCCTCTCCAATTCCGGATAAGGTCATAAGTTCTTCCTTGGAAGCGGTATTAATATTAATTATACCATTATTACTTTTCTTCGAATTATTATTGCTGCTATTATTCGAATTATTACTATTATTTGAACTATTATTTGAATTATTACTATTGCTCGAATTATTACTACTGCTCGAACTATTATTCTTATTAGGTAACGGTGAACTTACAGCATATTCCAATGGAGTTTTTTCTTTAACTTCCTCCTTAGTAGGAATGTATATCTGCTGCCCATCTTCAAGAAGGGATGCTTGATTAACAAAGTCTCCTGCTGCATCCTCAGTTAATCCTCCAGCCAGTGCAATCACATCAACCAAACGAGTGTCCTCTTCGACCTTGTAAACATCAGATTTCTTCACAGCTCCGCAAAGGTGAACATAAATATAATGTATACTGTTTTCATTATTTTGTACCGATGCTGAAGTAGTAAGATTAAGATTTTCATCCTCAGAAAGCGAAAGAGTTTTATTATCTTTTTGACTTTGTAAAGGAACTTTGGATTCATCTACTTGTAAAGATGCTTGTGACACTTGATTCTGTGAAGATTCCTTACTACTTACATCCAGTAAAGATTCCGCCACACCTGGATCTTGTGCAGATTCTGTTGATTCTTGATTAAGTAAATAAACTTCTGGCTCTTGATTCTTAGTACTTCTACAACTATATATGGTTCCAGCTGCTAAAATGAACATAAAAACAGCAATAATTTTTAACCTTTTTCTTCTATCCATAAATATCTCCTTTTAGATTTTAGAAAAGGCTATATCAATTTCATATCCTCAATACAAATTGTATACTATTATTCTACCGAATAAATCAATTGATTACAATAGTATTTTCGAAAGAATTTTCATTGTAAGAAAATCGTAAGCACTACTCCCACTTAAATGTAATAATACCTCCAATAATTAATGCTACTCCTATCAGCTTTCTCCATTCAAACTTAACTTTTTCAACTCCAAAGATGCCTAATAGCTCAATTCCATAAGCCATAATTAGCTGGGCAGTTATAATAATCATAATGGCTTTGGCAGGTCCAAGGGTATCCACACTTTTAATTACTGTATAGGTTATAAAAGCTCCCATAACACCACCAAGAAGCATATACTTATTATCTACCTTTAATAAGGCTCCAAAGCTGCTTTCTCTTCCTGTAATAAACCAGGCAGTTATACATACAATAAATGCTGTAAATTGAACAAAGCTGGAGGATACCCAAATACTTGTCTCTTTTGTAACACCTGTATTAAACACTCCCTGAATACTCATTAATGCCCCTGATATTATTGCAATGATCCATCCCATCATAGAAATCACCCTCCATTCTATAGTAAAACTGTAATCTTTTATATTTTTGACAAGAATATAGGATGTATTCAGGTTATAATTAATTAAATCGAATTATTCAAAATTTAAGTAAAGTTTGCTTATTATAATAAATTCATACTTAAAAAAAGATGTCATTCTGAGCCGCAGGCGAAGAATCTCAATATATACAGGGATAGAGATTCTTCATTTACGACTCAGAATGACATTCATTGAGATTCTTCGTTTACGACTCAGAATGACATTCATAGAGATTCTTCGCCTACGGCTTAGAATGGCATTTATAGAGATTCTTCGCCTACGACTCAGAATGACATTCATTTTTTACAATAGCTTTTTATAATAACTTTTTATAATAAGCAAACTTTTAAAATATACATTTTTTAGAAACATTTTTTAGAAACAATTTTTTAGAAACAGCTTTCTAATATTATAATCATCTCATCAATATTTTCTTTCGTAATAATCAATGGCGGAACAAAACGAAGAATGTTTGCTCCAGCATTAATGATAATTAAACCTTTATCCATAGCCGCTATAATAGTGTCTTTTACAGGCTTATTAAATTCTAATCCTTGCATCAATCCTTTTCCCCTTCGTTCCACGATAAAGTCATATTTATTCACTAATCCGTCCAGTTTTTCTTCTAAGTAACCAGAGATTTCATTAACATGGTCCAGTATGTTGTCGCTTTGGAATAAATCAAACACTTTACTTACTGCAGCTGTTGCAAATGGATTACCGCCATAAGTAGTTCCGTGATCACCAGGTTCAAAAGCACTTGCAACCTTTTCTACTGCTGCAAAGGCTCCAACCGGGACACCACAGCCTAGGGCTTTTGCAGTTGTAACAATATCCGGTTTTACACCATAGCCTTGATAAGCAAACATAGTACCGGTTCTTCCCATTCCGCATTGTATCTCATCAAATATAAGTACAATATCTTTCTCATCACATAATTTTCGCAGCCCTTTTAGAAATTCAGGATTTGCCGGATATAAACCGCCTTCCCCCTGTATAGGTTCTACTATAATAGCACAAGTATTTTCATTTATTTTTTCTTTTACACTATCCAAATTATTGAATTCAGCAAATACAGCTCCGCCGATTAATGGTTCAAATGGTTCCCTATATTTGGCATTTCCGGTAATGGATAATGCCCCCATGCTTCTGCCGTGAAAAGAATGATTCATTGAGATGATTTCACTTTCGGCATGCCGGTTCTTTTTATAAAAATATTTTCTAGAAAGTTTAATTGCACCTTCAATTGCTTCTGTTCCACTATTAGTGAAGAATACACGATCCATTCCTGAGGCTTTTGACAGCTTGGTTGCTGCTTCTATAGTTGGTACATTATAATAATAATTGGAGGTGTGTAATAGCTTATCGATTTGATTTTTTAAAGCATCATTATATTCCTTATTACCATACCCTAATGCAAATACAGCAATTCCTGCTGCAAAGTCCAAATATTTTTTACCATTGGTATCATATAGGTACACACCTTCACCTTTGTCCAGAACAATTTGATATCTGCTATAGGTATGCATTAAGACCTTTTCCGCTTTATCTATATATTCTTGCATCGTCATCTTTTAGCCTCCTTATATTTTATGTTCACATAAATTTTCATCATTAATGATGGCAGTTCCAATGCCTCGGTTTGTAAAGAACTCCAATAATAAGCAGTGTTCCATTCTTCCATCTAATATATGGACTCTTGATACTCCATTCCTTACTGCATCAATGCAATTCTTTAATTTTGGAAGCATTCCACCGCCAATATATCCGCTATCAATTAGTTCATCGGCTTGCTCTAATGTTAACTCAGATATTAAAGTGCTCTTATCTTCAGGGTTTTTATACACTCCTTCCGTATCCGTCAGGAACGCTAATTTTTCCGCCCCAACCGCTGTTGCTACCCCGCATGCCGCATCGTCTGCATTAATATTATAAGTATGAAAATTCTCATCTAAACCAATTGGAGCTATAATAGGAATAAAGTTATTATCAATTAGCGTATTGATTAAATCAACATTTACATCTGTGATATTGCCTACATAACCAATATCCTGTCCATTCACCAGTTTCTTTTCAACTTTAATGGTTGCACCATCTTTTCCACTTATACCAACTGCTTTTACGCCTAACTGTTCTACCATCTGAACCAGACCTTTATTCACTTTTCCAAGAACCATTTCTGCCACTTCCATGGTTTCTTCATCAGTTACTCGTAAACCTTCCACAAACTTAGATTCATGACCAAGAAGTCCAACCCATTTACTTATTTCCTTACCGCCGCCATGAACAATTATTGGCTGCAGGCCAACTAGTTTTAGCAATACTACGTCTTTGATTACGTTTATTTGAAGATTTTCATCTAACATGGCACTACCGCCATATTTTACTACTACTTTTTTATTATTGAATTTTTGTATATATGGTAAAGCTTCGATTAAGGTCTGGGCTTTTATTAGGATTTGATCCATTTCTTCCATAATTATTATTCTCCTTTATATTGTCTGAAAGAACTGTCATTCTAAGACTGAAAATGCTGTCATTCTGAGCTGCAGGGAGTGTCATTCTGAGCCGCAGGGAGTGTCATTCTGAGCCGCAGGGAGTGTCATTCTGAGCCGCAGGGAATGTCATTCTGAGCCGCAGGCGAAGAATCTCTATTTTTAATCTTAAGGTTCTTCGCCATTCTGGCTCAGAATGACAGCAAATTTTATGTGAATCAGAATGACAACAAATATCATGCGAATCAGAATAGCAGCAAATATTATTCCAATCAAAATGACAGCAAATTTTAGGAACGATAATCCGCATTAATTTTTACATAATCATAAGTTAAGTCACAGCCCCAGGCAGTTGCTGTTTCATTACCCATTTTTACATCTGCAATGGCTGTTACTTCTTTTGCTGATAATATTTTCGTTGCATATTCTTCACTGTAATTGGCAGCCATTCCGTTCTCAACTAACTTTATTTTTCCAACTACACTTTCAATAAATAAATCTACTTTATCCGGATCAAAATCTGCGCCGGAGTAGCCCATTGCGCAAAGTATTCTTCCCCAGTTTGCATCGTTGCCATATACTGCTGTTTTCACAAGGTTGCTTGTGATTATAGATTTACTTAAAGTAACCGCTTGCTCTTTACTTTCTGCACCAATTACTATGGTTTCAAATAATTTTGTTGCACCTTCGCCATCCGCAGCCATTTTTTTGGCAAGATTAGTAGTTACCACTTTTAGTGCTTTACAAAATTTATCATACTCTTTATTCTTTTCTGTAATCTCTTTATTACCTGCTAATCCATTTGCAAGGATAATTAAAGAATCGTTGGTTGAAGTATCACGGTCAACAGATATCATGTTAAAGGTTTCTTTTACATTAGCACTGATTGCTTCCTGTAATAATGCTTTGCTAATGGAAATATCTGTTGTTACTACACCAAGCATAGTTGCCATGTTTGGATGAATCATACCGGACCCTTTCGCCATTCCTCCAATGGTAATTACTTTATCTCCAATCTGAATGTTTACCGCATATTCTTTGGAATAAGTATCCGTTGTCATAATAGCTTCGGCTGCCATGGTACCTGCCTCAATACTTTCCTCCATCTTTTCAGCTAATAATTTCGTTCCTACTGTAATAACATCAATGGGAAGTTGCTTTCCAATAACACCTGTTGAGCAGGTCAGTACTGAATTGGCTGATACATTTAGATTGGAAGCCATAGCTTCTGCCATTCTTTTATTATTTATTTCTCCTTCTGCACCAGTACAGGCATTAGCAACACCACTATTTAGAACAACAGCACTGGCAGTTTCATATTCCTTAATCAATTTAATATCCCATTTTACAGGGGCAGCTTTTACAATATTGGTTGTAAAGGTTCCTGCCGATTTTGCGGGAACCACACTATATACTAAAGCCATATCCTTTCTTTTTTTCTTAATTCCTGCATAAATACCCACTGCCTTAAATCCTTTTGCAGCCGTAACTCCGCCTTTTATTACCTCCATAATAGCCTCCATTCCCGCGCTTTAGCGCCTTTTTATAGCCTTACGCCTATCTATGGAAACATAGGAACCAATTGTAGTCCTTCTGTTTCCTCTAATCCAAATAGTAAATTCATGTTTTGTACAGCCTGACCAGCTGCGCCTTTTACTAAATTATCCATAGCACCCATTATGATAATCCGATTTGTCCTCTTATCAATAATAAAGTTTATATCTACAAAATTACTTCCTTCTACCCATCTGGTTTCTGGGCAGACATCCTTATCTAATACGCGAAGGAAATATTCCTTTTCATAGTATTTATCATATACAGTTTTTATTTCCTTATAGTTAACTTCTTTTTTTAAGTTACCATAAGCAGTTACCAGTATTCCTCTGTTCATAGGAACCAAATGTGGAGTAAAGTTTAAATGAAGGCTTTCTCCGGCAGCATAAGATAATTGTTCTTCAATTTCAGGTGTATGTCTGTGGCTGGCAACGCCATAAGCTTTTATATTCTCATTTACTTCACAGTATAAATTATTTACTTTGGCTGATCTGCCAGCTCCTGAAGTTCCTGATTTTGCATCTATAATTATAGAGTTTGGTTCTATTATTCCTTCTTTTAACAAAGGATAGATAGATAAAATAGAACAGGTTGGATAGCAGCCAGGGTTTGCAATTAATCTTGCCTTTTTAATCTTTTCACGATTGATTTCGCATAAACCGTAAACCGCTTCCTTAATAAAACCAGAACTTTTATGTTCTATGCCATACCATTCTTCATATATGTTTACATCTTTTATTCTAAAGTCAGCGCTAAGGTCAATGACTTTAACTTTAGAAAGTACTTCCTCATTAATTAAGGAAGCACATAATCCCTGAGGTGTAGCTGTAAATATAACATCTACCTTATCAGCCAGTTCCTCCATATTGTCATCCATGCAG
>CALDJN010000409.1 GCA_937901695.1 uncultured Anaerocolumna sp. | reverse complement strand
GAATCTGGAAGAAAATAAAAACAAAGTAAAAGATATGAAACTAGCATCTAAAGGAATGACATCAATAACTGAATCATCAAAAGCTGCGAAAGGCTCATCTGAAGCAGCAATAACAAAAGAATTAGGTGTTATAGAAAATATTGTATTTGCATGTGATGCGGGCATGGGATCTAGTGCAATGGGAGCAACGGTACTTCGTAAGAAATTATCTGCAGCCGGGTTAAGCCATATTAATGTAATTCATTCTTCCGTATCGTCTATTCCGGAAAATGCACAGATTGTGGTAACACATGCAGAATTACGAGAACGCGCCTCCCATAGTAATCCTAATGCAAAGTTGGTTTTGATTCATAATTTCTTATCAGCACCCGAATATGATGAATTAGTGGAGGAATTGAAGAAAGGACAATAAAGTGGTAAAAACTATCATTCTGAAATTCGAATAAGGTTGTGTAATAAATATAGAAAAGCAGATGATTTTTTGTTAGAATTCGAATAAGATTGCGTAATAAAAATAAAAAAAGCAGATGATTTTCAATTAGGATTCAAATAAGTGTGCAATAAATATAAAAAAAGCAGATGATTTTCAATTAGGATTCAAATAAGTGTGTAATAAATATAGAAAAAGCAGATGACTTTCAATTAGAATTCAAATAAGATTGTGTAATAAATATAGGTATAAGGGAAAAATACTTGACCATATGAGGAGGAAGACCATGATTTTATCACCAAGACTTCGGCAAATATTATTGATTATGCTTAAAGAAAATCAAATTATCTCAATTCAGAAACTTGCAGATGAAATTAAAGTGAGCAAGCGAACAGTGCAAAGAGAGCTGGAAGATGTGGATACTTCTTTAAGAAAATATGGTCTTTCTCTGGAATCAAAGACAGGGATTGGAATCTGGCTGGAAGGAAAACCAGAGAACAAAGAAGCTTTACTATCAATATTAAAGGATGAAGATATGATAGATTCCGGAGATATTGAAGAACGTAGAAAGCTACTGGTTCTTGAAATCTTAAAGGATATCTCGCCTAAAAAATTATATTATTATGGGAATATCTTTGGTGTTAGTGAAGCAACCATTAGCAATGACATGGAAGCAATCCAAACTTGGTTTGAACAATGTAATCTAAATTTAATTCGAAAACCAGGTTATGGAGTTGCCTTAGAAGGCAGTGAAAAAAGTTATCGTGTTGCCTTACGAAAATTTATAGATGAAAATATGGACAGCACCATATTTAGAAATCTTATAGATGAAAGAAATCGAACGGTTATTGACGTAATAAGAAATAAGGAAGAGAAAAATATATACAATTTATTGGATAAAGATATATTAAAACGAGTAGTAATCTGCTTTTTAAGTATTCGTGATAAAAGAATATTACGGTTAACGGATATGTCCTATATTGGGCTGCTGTTACACGTAACTATTGCAATCAGCAGAATTCTGCAACATGAAATCATTGAGCCAAATGAAGAATTAATGGAAAAACTACATAAAGATGATGACTATGATTTGGCTTTGTATGTGACCAATTCCTTAGAAGAAGAGTTTCAAATCGAGATACCTGATATAGAAATTGCTTATATCTTCCTTCATATTAAAGGCTCCAAATTGCAGTATATTGACGAAGAAGGGAAGGAAAACCAGTCTGAAAGAGAAAAATTGCTAAGCTTTATTAATAGCATGATAGATGTGTATGATGAAGCTTTAAGCTATGAGCTAAAACAGGATGAAGAATTCATAGCCGGCTTGCTGGCTCATTTGCAGCCTACTTTTGTTCGTTTAAAGAATCATATGATTATCTCCAATCCATTATTAATACAAATAAAAGAAACATATTCTGATATTTTTCAGAAGTGTTTAAAAGTGGGTAAATTAATTGAAACTAAATTACATTGCAAAGTGCCGGAAGAAGAAATTGGATTTTTATCCATGCATTTTGGAGCCGCCGTTGTTCGTTTGGAAAATCAAAAGGAAAGTAAGCGAAAAGTAAATATTGGTATTGTCTGTGCCAGTGGTATTGGTATATCCAGATTAATGCTTTCTAAGTTAAATCGCTTTTTAAAAGACCGTGCAGATATTGCCACATATGGAAAAGAAGATTTAAACCCTTTGATTCTTGGTAAATTAGACTTTTTAATATCCAGCATTACTTTAGATAATGTAGAGGCTGATATAGTGAAGGTTAGTCCTTTATTAATTGAAAAAGATTTGGAGCATATCGATACAAAAGTTAGAATGTATGCGAAAACGCCTAAGAAAAATATAGCTGATACAGAATTTAGCAGGCAATTGGAACAAATCAATTTTACTATAACCCAAATCAAACGTATCATTAAAGAATTTGAATGTATCAAGGTAAATAATGATATTTCCTTTGATGAACTGTTAGTGGCAATAACAGAAAAGATAGCTTATTATAATGACAAACGTTTGCTGATTCAGGAAGATATCAAAAGAAGAGAAAAAATTGCATCCCAAGTGATACCGGAATATAATTTTGCTCTGTTACATACTAGAACAAAAGGGGTTATAAAACCAAGTTTTTCAGTATGTCTGACCAAGGATTTAAAAGAATTTACAGATACTTATTTAAAATCGGTACATACCGTAATCATTATGTTAATACCAGATGATGAACATACAAAAGAAAATGGTTCGATTCTTGGATTTTTAAGTAGCCGGTTGATTGAAGATAATGCATTCTTAGATGTAATATTTACCGGTGAGAAGGATAAAATAAGTAACTTTATATCTGAGGAGTTAAAGAAATATTTTAATCAATATTTAGAAACCCTTGAGAAATAAGATTTATTGCATAAGGAAGGAATGACAAAATGGAACTGCTTCAGAAGAAAAATATCATATTAGGATGTAAACCTAAAGAAAAAGATGTGGTAATACGTGAAGTTGGCAGATTGCTATATAATAGCGGTTATGTGGAGAAAAGCTATATTGATGGTATGTTAGAAAGAGAAAAATCATTTTCAACCAATATCGGTAATGGAATTGCAATTCCACATGGCGTAGAGGCGGCAAAAAAGAGCATAAAAGCATCTGGCCTTTCAGTTATGGTATTTCCAGAGGGGACTATGTGGAATGATGAACCGGTGTATATCATAATTGGTATCGCTGCTGTAGGAGATGAACACTTAGATATTCTGGCTAATATTGCGGATAAATTATCAGATATGGAAGCGGTTAAAAAATTAATCCTTAGCGATGCAGATACTATCTATGATATCTTTATGGGAAAGGAGGAAAGGTAAATGATTATAACTGTTACGATGAATCCTGCCATTGATAAGACCGCTGATTTGGAACATTTTGAACATGGTGGTTTAAATAGATTATCCAATGTACTTATAGATGCTGGCGGTAAAGGCATCAATGTATCAAAGACCATTAGAGAGCTTGGCGGAAAAACCATTGCTACCGGTTTTATAGGGGGCAGCGGAGGCGTTCTCATAGAAAAGGCTTTATCAGAATTAGGAATCCAAGCTGATTTTGTAGTTATTAAAAATGAAATTAGAACCAATCTGAAAGTAGTTGAACCTAACGGTTTAGTAACGGAACTAAATGAATCAGGACCTATTATTAGCGAGAATGAGTTAGATGAATTAACAGAAAAGTTAGTAAGCTATGCCAAAGAAGATACGTTATTTATCTTTGCAGGAAGTATTCCTAATGGCGTAGATACTACCATATATAAGACATTAATCGAGAAAGTAAAAGAAAAAGGCGCCAAGGTATTCCTAGATGCAGATGGGGAGTTATTTATAAATGCTATTGAAGCAAAGCCAGATATTATAAAGCCAAACCGACTTGAAATTGAAAAGTATTTCAAACTGGATTATCGTGCAGATGAAAAAGAACTGTTGAATATGGGAAATAAACTTTTGGAAAAAGGTATCCATATGGTAACCATATCTCTAGGGCAAATGGGAGCTCTTTTCTTGACTAAAGATAAAAAACTAAAATGCCCTGGATTAAAGGTAGAAGCACATTCTACTGTTGGTGCTGGTGATGCCATGGTTGCAGCTTTAGCATATGGACTCGATCTAGGTCTTGACTTAGAGAAATGTGTGAAATTAAGTATGGCTGCATCAGCAGGAGCTGTTACAACAAAGGGTACGAAACCGCCGAAAAAAGCATTAGTGGATGAATTGATTGGGAAGGTTGAAGTTATTCAATTGTAACAAATTAGAATGCAGTAATTATAGAAGTTGGTATTAATTGGAGACTGGAAATAGTATTAGTTATAAATGTATTAGTTATAAATCAGAATGTAGGAAAATGAGTTAAAAAAGGGTTGGTAATTTATTACAGTTCATTTACCTTAGTTATACTATTTTTTTAATTTAGTTAACATAAATATATTATGTATACTATAATCAATAATTTGAATATGTAAACGAACTG
>CALDJN010000408.1 GCA_937901695.1 uncultured Anaerocolumna sp. | reverse complement strand
CCCTTCAAATCAGCTTAAAATAATCCTGATATTTTACCAAGTTCATCCACGTCAATTTTTTCGGCAGCTGGTACTTTTGGTAAGCCTGGCATAGTCATTATGTCACCGGTTAAAGCAACTATAAAACCTGCACCTGCAGATATTTTAAGATTCCTGACTGTAATATCAAAGTTTTTGGGAGCACCAATCTTTTTAGCATCATCAGAAAAGCTATACTGAGTTTTTGCCATACAGATTGGTAAATTTCCAAAACCTAAACTTTCAATAGCCTTCATCTGTTTGGCAGCCTGGGGAGTCAAAATTACGCTATTTCCACGATAAATTTTCTTAACAATTGCATTTAACTTTTCTTCAATATTGTCATTCATATCATAGCAGAACTCAAATTTTGTTTTTTGATTACATAGTTCTACTACCTTATTAGCCAAAGCAATGCCACCTTCTCCGCCTTTTGCCCAAACTTCAGACAAGACGACACTTACGCCTAATTCTTTGCATTTTCTTTCAACTAGTTCCAGTTCTGCCTGTGTATCCGTGGGAAAAGCATTGATTGCCACAACCGCTGGCAGTTTGAATACATTTGTAATGTTATCAACATGCTGCAGCAAATTTTCTAATCCTTTTTCTAAAGCATCTAAATTCTCATTACTAAGATTTTCCTTGCTTACACCTCCATGATTCTTTAAAGCCCTTACTGTAGCTACAATAACTACAGCATCCGGAGTAGCACCTAAACTTCTGCACTTAATATCCAAAAACTTCTCAGCACCTAAATCGGCACCAAAACCTGCCTCTGTAATAACATAATCACTTAGTTTTAATGCCATCTTCGTAGCAATTACACTGTTACAGCCATGTGCAATATTAGCAAAAGGACCACCATGAATCAAAACCGGAGTATGCTCCAATGTTTGAACAAGATTTGGCTTAATTGCATCTTTCAGTAAGGCTGTCATAGCTCCTTGAGCATTTAACTGTTTTACTGTTACCGAGGTGTTATCGTATGTATAACCGATTATAATTTTTGAAATTCTCTCTTTTAAATCATTTAGACCAGTAGCCAGACACAAACAAGCCATCACTTCTGATGCCACAGTAATATCATAACCATCTTCACGTGTACATCCGTTGGTTTGTCCACCTAAACCACAGACAATGTTTCTTAATTGCCTGTCATTCATATCAACGCATCTGCGCCAGGTTATTTTCTTAGGATCAATTCTTAAACTATTTCCTTGATAGATATGATTATCAATCATGGCTGCAAGTAAATTATTCGCACTGCCAATAGCATGGAAATCCCCTGTAAAATGCAAATTAATATCTTCCATAGGAACAACCTGTGCATATCCACCGCCAGCTGCACCACCCTTTACCCCAAACACAGGTCCTAATGAGGGTTCTCTCAAAGTAGCCATTACATTTTTCCCTATTTTCTTCAGCCCATCTGCCAAGCCTACTGTAGTGGTAGTTTTTCCTTCTCCTGCAGGTGTAGGGTTAATAGCTGTGACCAATACTAATTTCCCATTTTCTGCTTTTGTATCGCGCAAAAGATCTGTATTTATTTTCGCCTTATACTTACCATAGTGTTCGATGTACTTCTCATCGATATGAATTTGACTGGCAACCTGACTTATTGGATCCATAACATTTTCCTGTGCAATTTCAATATCAGTTTTATAGTTCATATTAATTTTCCTTTCAAAAATATATTTATTTTATTTAAAATAACTTCTTTTGTTTTATCATCAGCAAAGGAATGTTCCAAAGCTTTAAAGTTCATATCAATTAACTCCTTTAACGTAAGATTGGAGTTTTGTAATACCAAATTCAATTCTTCACTTAAAGAAATATCTGATAAAACTGTATCATCCGTATTTATGCTAATTGGTACACCCATGTCATAAAGACTTTTAAGTGGAACCTCACTGTATTTTTGGTATAAACCTGCTTGCAGATTACTTGTGGGACAAATATCCAACATAATGTTTTTTTTAATCAATTCCTTGCAAAAATCAAGAGAACCAATGGCTATAGAGCCATGGGCTATTCTGTCCGGAGTAACAGCCTGGGTCATATTTATTAAATCATCCAGACTTTCCTTGACTTCACCACAGTGAAATGTTATTTTAAATCCCCGCTCTCTTGCTCTCAACAAAAATTTTTGCTGCTCCATTATGGAAAAATCCTCTTCAACTCCTGCACAATCAACTGCAATAACACCAAAATCTTTATACTTTTTAATTTCTTCCAGCATTTCAATATTTTCATTGGAAGTTCTGTCTTTTAGACCTACAATAATTATATTAGTTAAAATACCGAAATCTCTTTCTCCTTGTCTTTTTCCTTCTAATACAGATAACATAATCTCGTCAAAAGTAAGACCGCCCAGGGTGTGAAGCTGAGGTGCAAATCTCACCTCACAATAGCATACATTATCGTCTTTTTTTATTTTACATAACTCATAATATGCACGCTTTAAATTATTCCCAGTTTGTAATATCATTGTTGGAATACGAAAATACTCAAGTAATTCCTTCTGAGATTTCAAAGATTTATCTACTACCATAATCTTCTTTAACTCTGAAACAGGCATATTCCTATATTTTCTTGGTACATTAGCTTCTTGCAGCATCCCATGGGCACTATGTACATCAATGCAGCCATCAAGATGTAAATGAAGCTCAACCTTGGGCAATTCTTTTAATACAGACAATTTAGACATAAATATATCTCCTAATAATTATTCAACACTATTTACTTTTCTGTCCCCTATCATTAAAACAACAACTGCAATAAGAATAATTATCGTTCCAATGATTTGTTTTTTAGAAATCATTTCATGTAAAATTATAAAGCCAAAAAGCAAACTTGAGATTGGTTCAAAAACGCCTAAAATCGAGGCAGTGGTAGAACCTAATAAATTTACTCCAATTTGTAATAATACTATAGCCAGACAAAATAGTATTGCAGAAACAACAATATTAAACCATCCGGATGCGGAAATAATATATCTCATCTCTCCAGTAAAGTTTCCCCATATAAAGCAGCAAACCGCTAAAATAATACACTGATAAAATGCTAATAAAAATGGATCAATATTTGAAAGCTGGGATTTTTCTAAATATATTATGTAAAAAGCCCATGTAACACTTGACGTTAATGCAAATATTAAACCTGCTGTTCCATCAGAAGTCAGACCATCAAAAAAGAATAACGTTCCCAAAAAAGCAACAAAAATAACGAATAATTTTATAATGGAAACCTTTTCTTTTAAAAAAAGCACACAAACCAAAGTTACAATTGCCGGGTACAAAAAATGCAATGTTAATGCTGTTCCAGCTGGTATGTAATAATAAGCCATATTTATCAAGATGGTTGTTAATGTCTGACCAAATATTCCCAAAATAATGATTTGCGGGATATATTTTTTCCCAACGGAAAATTGCTTCTTTTTTATAGACAATATAAGATATATGATTCCTACAGTAATCAACGCCCTATAAAAGGTCATGGAAATAGCCGTGTTTCCACCATTATAAGAACATTTTCCAAAAATTGATGCCAATCCAAAACACGTTGCGGATAAACATGCTATAATATACCCTCTTTTTATAATCAATCACCCCTTTATATAATGTATTTAATCGATTACGTAATCGATTAAATACATTATATAATACAAAATTACCATTGTCAATTGATTTTCGCAAAAAACTCTTATGATTTTTAACAGTTGATTGCATTTTAAAACTTCATTGTTCACTATTTTACACAAAAGAAGCTATTCCAACCGATAATTGGAATAGCTTCTTCTTGTTATTATTTATTTACTGGTATTTATTATTAATTATATATTATTGATTAATGGCTCTACAGCTCTTTCTCTCGATAAAATCAGCGGATATTACTATGCGTCTTGTTTTGATTTCTTCTTTCTTATTCATTGCAAATAAAGAGGACACAATATTCTCCGCAATTTTAACCTTATTTTGAGCAATGGTCGTCAAAGGCGGTATACTGTATTCGGCAATTTCAATATTATCAAATCCAATTAATGATAAATCTTTCGGTATATTAATATCACATTCACGAGCTGCCCTTAAAACACCTAAAGCCATTAAATCGTTAAATGAGAATATTGCTGAGGGTCTATTTTTCATTTTAAGTATCTTCATTCCGGCAATATATCCAGAGTTCAATGAAAAATCACCTTCTACAATATATTCATCTATAATAGGCAAATTATTTCTTTTCATTGCCTCTATATAACCTAGTTTACGTTTTTCACTGGTTATCTGCTCTTTTGGTCCTCCCGTGATACATGCAATTTTTTCGTGTCCTAATGATATCAAATATTCTGTAGCACATTCAGCTCCCTGTTGTTCATCTGTCATTACTACAACGCAATTTTCAGTTTCATCTTCAAATTCCCTATCCACAATTACAAAGGGGATATTACTTGCTGATAATAATTTAGAAGCTTCTTCGTTATTAATCGAAGAGAAAAAAACAATACCATCTACCTGCTTTTGCATCAATATATTAATATAAAAAACTTCCTTTTCAGGAATGTTTTCTGAATTACATATTATTACACTGTAATTATCCTGAGATGCTACTTGCTCAATACACCATGCAATCTCAGTAAAGTATGTATTTCTTGTATTTGGTATAATAACACCAATAGTGTCACTCTTTCCTCTTCTCAAAGTCCGGGCAATATAATTTGGTTTATAGTTCAGCTCTTCAATTGCAGCTAAAACCCTATTTCTTACCTCATCAGATACATATCTTGTGTTGTTAATTACATGGGACACTGTAGCAGAGGAAACACCCGCTTTTTGTGAAACATCTTTAATCGTAGCCATATTTCTACTCCAATCAAATATTTTTTAGCATTTAACCCTACTTACTATTACATATAGTTACCAATATTTATATTATACAAGCCAATTATATAATATTCAACTATTTATTTGTTTATAATCAGGTGTAAATACCTATTTATCATATACACCTTTTATAAAAATCTTTCAGTACTCATCGACCATATAAAATGGAAAAGGAAAAAAATTTGGGGTATTAAACGAATGCAGCACATTATTAAAGAAAATAACTTTAGCAGTTTCCCCCAGATTCTCCGTTATAACTTTCTTAATGTGCTATCGCTAAGCCAAGAATATTTATGTATCTGACGTACAAAACCAGGTTTTTATTCTTCGTGCCCTCTATAAAAAACGTAACTGGGAGCACCTGTTATCCCCCAGTTAGTATCTATAGCCTATTCATTTATTTTTCAAACTGCCTTCCCTCATGATCCATATAATACTCACCGGTATAAATCAATTGAGAAATTGGAACAATTTCATATCCCTTTTCCTTTAACCCTGTAATCATTGATTCTAAGGCATCTTTCGTAAATTTTGCCCCATTATGACAAAGTATAATGGAACCATTACCCAAATGCTTATGATTTACGACTGTTTTCACAATGGATTCTACGCCGTAATCTTTCCAGTCCAAACTGTCAATATCCCATTGAATACAGTGATAACCTGCTTCCCTTGTAGCTTGAATCAACGTATTATTATAATCACCATAAGGTGGGCGAAACAGATTCATGTCAATTCCTGTAAGTTCTTTAACCTTCTTATGAGGTTTCATAATCTCTTCTATGGATTGTTCTTTGGAAAGTTGAGACATATGTTTATGGTTTTCACTATGATTTCCCAAATCATGTCCTGCTGCTGCAATTGCTTTTACATCATCCGGGTATTTTTCTACCCAGCCACCGGTCATAAAAAAGGTAACTTTAACATTATTCTTATCAAGGATTTTTAATATGTCAGCTGTATCTTCATTCCCCCAGGCAGCATCAAAGCTTAAAGCAACTTTCTTCTCTTTACAATTTACACAATAGATAGGAAGTTCTTTAGCATTTGCCATTTTTGTAACGGTAAGGGCTTTGGGAATATATTTGGCACCAAAAGCACAGAGAACCAGGAATGATAACACTACAATACCTGTTTTTATAAAAAATCTTAGTTTTTCCCTATCTTCATTATCAATTTCCATAACTTCACCATATATTATTCTTCATTATAATATATGGAAAGCATTTCGTATCTATTACTGGATTTTCATTCTCCAACACCTGCCTGTTTCTGTTGCAGCTAGACCTCCCAAAGCTGTTTCTTTTAAAGCAATAGGCATAGATAAACCAATGCGATACATGGCACTAATTACTTCATCCCAGGGAATTCTGCTTTCTACTCCTGCAAGTGCCATTTCTGCTGCTGCAAAAGCATTCACTGCACCAGCAGCATTTCTTTTAATACAAGGTACTTCTACCAGACCTGCAACGGGATCGCAGGAAAGTCCTAACATATTCTTTATAGCAATAGCCATAGCATGTGCTGCCTGTGTTGGAGTTCCACCTGCCAATTCCGTCACTGCCGCCGCTGCCATAGCACTGGCAGAGCCTACTTCCGCCTGGCATCCTCCTGCTGCTCCTGAGATAGAAGCATTATTGGCTATAATATATCCGATTGCTCCAGCAGTGAACATATGCTTGATGATTGTTTCTTCATCTACTTTTAGTTTTTCCTGTGCTGCAAACATAACAGCTGGAAGAACCCCAGATGAGCCTGCAGTGGGAGTTGCACAGATTAATCCCATGGAAGCGTTTACTTCGTTGGTGGCAACTGCATAACAAATTGCAGATATTAAAGTATAATCCGTCAGATACTTACCTCTATTTCGATAATCAGAAAGTTTCTTTGCGTCACCCCCTGTCATTCCGGATTTTGAGGTAACTCCTTGTATACCTTTTTCTATGGCGGCTTTCATAACCATATAATTATCTTTCATTTTATGAATAACTTCCTCTTTACTAAGACCGGTAACCTTGATTTCTTGTTCTATCATGATTTCATATATTTTCTTATTCTGTGTCTCAGCTTGATTAACTAATTCAGCAATATTATTAAACATATTAACCCCAATTCTGGTGCCTTAGCACCTTTTTAAAAGTTTCTTACTACGATGCAGCCTGTTCCATCCACCTTCTTTTACCTGCCTTACCTTCGTGGGTTCAGACCTTTGTCAAATTAAGAAGAGAAAGGAAGTATTTAAAATTACCTATCTTACCTTCGTAGGTTCAGACCCCGCTCCTTTTACAAGATTATGAAGCAAGTACATATACTTTCTTTACATTATCTTTCATTGAAATTTCTTTTAGGATTTCTTCCTGTATTACCTGATCTGTTTCTATTACCATTAATGCCATGCTGTTTTTCTCAATACGAGATACATTCATCTTACTGATATTTATTTTATAATTAGCTAGGATTCCTGCAACTGACGCAATAACTCCATAGGCATCAATATGATAGATGAGCATAGCAGGGTTTTCACCGGATAAATTTAAATCAAATCCATTCAGTTCAGTTATCTGAACTGCTCCGCCACCTACGGATACCCCGGTAAGTTCTAAGATTTCGTTCCCTTTTACTAATTTGATTTGAAGGGTATTAGGATGGGCAGGTACCATTTCTTCCGTATAAAATTTAATGTGGATGCCTTTCTTCTTAGCTATTTCAATAGCATCCCGAATTCTTGAATCATCTGTTTCAAAGTTCAAAAGCCCTGCAATAACAGCAATATCTGTAGCATGTCCTTTATAGGTTTCAGCAAAAGATCCATAAAAATGTATATGAATTTCCTCAGGTTCCATTCCAAATATTCTGCGTGCAATCTGTCCAATTCGAACTGCACCAGCAGTGTGGGAACTAGATGGTCCCACCATAATTGGACCCATAATATCAAAAACACTTTTATATTTCATTCCATTTTCCCCTTTTTATTCGTTTCATTAATATTTCTTACTAATTATTGTACTTTGTTTAGAGAATATATACAATACCTTTTATATTTTAACCTTATCAGGGAAGACCTCCGCCTCTGCTGCAAAGTAAAAATTATAACTCGTTAAAAAGTATTAAAATATTAGTGAAAACAGTTAGCTTAGCCTTAGCCATGTTATAGCCTGAACACTTTACAAAAAGAATAACCAGAAAGCTTATGAAATAAACCTCTTTCCATAGACCTTTTTGTCTAACAAAAGTGTTCACTTCATCATTGCCTTCTGGTTATTTTTTAAGTATTACTGGAAGATGAAGACTGTTCTATTTCCTTTAGTAAAATAATTCTTTCTAATACCGTTTTATAAACAAGTACAATGTGAGCATCAATAAAACAGTATTTATTGATTAAGAATTCATAAGTTTTTGCTATAAAACATATACTCATTAAAATAATACTGATAATGGTAATAATAGGATTAATAGCTTTCGTGATTAGAAAAAACACTGCCCCAAGATAGAAAAGGAAGGAAAAGAAATAGGTTTTGCTGATGCGTACTGCAAGAAATAGTGCATCATTCAAGCGATCCTGCATTTTCTTTATTGAATTTCGATCCAACTTTTTTAAAGAATCAAATATATCATTATAAATTTCTTTACTATCAAAGGACTTATCTTCCAAGCTCTTCTGACAAACGAAAAAATATTTATTATATTTATTTTCACCAAATTCTTTACTTATTAATTTTTTAAAAACACTTGCCATATTCCCTCTTTCCTGCATGAATTAAAAACTTATGCATACAAATAGTCTTTAATATTTATAGTTCCCATGGAATTTTTAATTTTGCTACCTTTTCCCTATTTTTTATGAAATATATCATACATTAACTTTAGTATCTGTATCTTTCAAAAATTCAACCCCTGAAATTCATGTGAATATTACCTATTTTTGAAAATAAAAAAATAGTAATATTAAAAAGTATTATATCTTTTTTTGTTTCAAATTGTAAATAAAACATTGATTAAAAATTCACAATTTGTTCATAAATCATCCACACTATAAACATATATGTCTATTATAATAAAATCATAGTAATTAAGTTTTACACTATATTGCTAATAAGATAATTTTTTTCATAAAATAAGCCTGGTAGTTACCCTCCCCCCTCTACCGGGCT
>CALDJN010000407.1 GCA_937901695.1 uncultured Anaerocolumna sp. | reverse complement strand
TGTACATATTTAGGGTCAATACGAAAAGTAAATTGCTTGTCTGCAGCCTTGGACCCCCTGCTGCTAAATGGGAATTCCTCGTTTGCCATTACAAGATCAGCCTTTTGGAATTCTTCCTGAATACCTTGTGAAAGAATCCCAGCTATACCCTTTTTATTATACTGATTTAATACATATTCAGATAAATAAATATCTCCCGTAAATAGCATTACAGTTTCATCTGTATTCTTGTCTGCAATCTTATTATTCGTAACATCCTTATCTTTTGTACCTTTTGTGCTTTCATAAGGATTCTCTTTTTTAGAATCCTTACTCCCTTTTTCGGAATCTCTATTCTTTATTTCAGAATTCTTATTCTTTTTTTCGGAGTCCTTACTCTCTTTTTTAGAATTCTCATTCTTTATTTCAGAATTCTCATTCTCTTTTTTAGAATCCTTACTCTTTTTTTCAGAATTCCTACTTTCTTTTATATCATTGCCTTTATTTTCAGCCACTGTATTGGAATCCTTAGCTAGGTTTTCATTATCATTCTCTACTTGATAACCCTTATTTTTTATATCCTTTTCCACATAAGAGCTTCCCTTAACTTTATCAGAATTCTTAAAGAAAGAATAAGCGAGTAATTCACCAATAATGCCCACTGTTAATATGCAAACAATAATTACTATAAGTCGTAACCTAGCATGGAATTTCTTTTTACTCATATTATCTTAATCCCTCAATAACCTTTTCCAAGTATTTATAAACACGAATCGCAGATGATATACTTAGTTTTTCCTTAGGTGTATGAATATCGTGCATATTTGGTCCCAATGAAACAATATCAATGCCTGGAATCTTTTCTGCAAAGAAACTGCACTCCAGACCAGCATGAATAGCCTCTAATTTTGGTTCATATCCATACTCTTCTACAAAAACTTTGAAAAAATGGTCCCTTAATTTAGATTCTTTTTTATATTCCCAAGCAGGATATTGCGCTCTTACGTAAAATTCTCCACCTAAAAACTGAGACATATAATTAAGCTGACTAGCTAAATACTGTTTATAACTATTAACAGAACTACGAACAGAAAAACAATACACAGCCTTGTCTGCATCTACATGGAAAATACCTAAATTCAAAGAGCTTTCTACTAATCCAGGAATATTAGAGCTCATGACCTGCACTCCATTTGGAGTATTAATAAGCATAAATAATAATTTTTCAAAAGAAGTTGGGTGAAGACATTCAAAGGTCCCTTCAGAAAGCTTTTGTACATGAATTGCTAAATGAGGTTCACTGGCCTTAAGCTCATTCTTATATTTTAATGAAATATCCTCCATTGCCTTTGTAAAGTCCTCTAAGTCCTCTGGATTAATACAAATCTCAGCAACAGAGTCTCTAGGAATGGCATTATCTTTTAGTCCGCCCTTCATTTCAATTAAACCAAATCCTACATATTCTCTAAGTTCAAATAGCATTCTTCCCATGAGTTTAGTTGCATTGGTTCTATTCTTATGAATTTCACCACCAGAATGACCGCCTTGTAAATCGCTGATAGTAAGATTTACTTTTAATCCTTCATTAGATACACGATTAATTGGTAATTCACAAGTACCGGTTAAACCGCCAGAAGAACTGATAAGCAAAGAACCTTCATCTTCGGAGTCAACATTGATTAAATATTTCCCTTTTAAAGGTGTAACATCTAAACCAATTGCTCCCTCCATACCTACTTCTTCATCTGTCGTAAAGATTGCTTCAATTCTAGGATGCTGTAATGTCTCATCATCTAAAAATGCAAGAGAATAAGCTACAGCAATTCCGTTATCAGCCCCCAGCGTAGTACGGTCTGCATGAATATAATCGTCATCTGCCAGAAGTTCAATTCCTTCTGTTAAGAAATCATGATTACTATCATTGGTTTTTTCACAAACCATATCCATGTGACCTTGGAGCATAATAGCCGGAGCATTCTCATAACCCTTGGAAGCCTCTTTGATAATCACTACGTTCTCGTATTCATCCTGAATATATTCTAAGCCTCTCTCTTTTGCAAAATTAACCAGATAATTGCTTATAGCTGTATTATTCTTGGAACCTCTTGGTATTGCTGATATTTCACTAAAATAATAAAATATCTTTTTATAATCCAGTTCTTTTAATTTTTGATTCATAATTTCTACCTCACTTATTATTATTTTTAGCCGTTAAAAAATGTTTGCTTGTGGTATAACTTTTTCATTAATTTTTAAAACTATGAATAGGCGCAGGTATTCTACCACCACGATTAATAAATGCATCGCAGCTAAATTGATTTACAGGCATAATTGGGGCATATCCTAATAAGCCGCCAAACTCTGCTCTATCGCCTACTTTTTTTCCTATTACAGGTATTAATCTTGCTGCTGTTGTCTTTTGATTTACCATACCAATTGCCATTTCATCAGCAATAATACCGGATATGGTAGATGCTTTGGTATCTCCCGGAATTGCAATCATGTCAAGACCTACTGAGCATACACAGGTCATTGCTTCTAATTTTTCCAAAGTAAGTGCTCCAGCACTTACTGCATTAATCATGCCTTGGTCTTCACTTACAGGTATAAAAGCGCCGCTTAATCCGCCTACATAAGAAGATGCCATAACACCGCCTTTTTTCACTTGGTCATTTAATAATGCCAAAGCAGCTGTTGTTCCAGGCGCTCCTGCATATTCTAAGCCCATTTCTTCAAAAATCTCAGCAATACTATCTCCAACTGCAGGAGTAGGTGCCAGGGATAAATCAATAATACCAAATGGGATATTCATTTTTTTAGATGCTTCCTTGGCCACCAATTGCCCTACTCTTGTTATTTTGAAGGCTGTTTTCTTAATGGTTTCACAAAGTGTTTCAAAATCCGCACCATGAATTTCTTGCAAAGCAGTCTTTACAACACCTGGTCCGCTGACACCAACGTTAATAACAGCATCTGCTTCCGTTACGCCATGGAAAGCTCCAGCCATAAATGGGTTATCGTCTGGTGCATTGCAGAATACTACTAATTTAGCACATCCTAAAGAATCTCGTTCCTTTGTTTTTTCTGCTGTTTCTAATATAATTTCTCCAAGCAATTTTACTGCATCCATATTGATACCGGTTTTTGTGGAACCAACATTAACGGAACTGCAAACTCTTTCGGTAATAGCCAGGGCTTTCGGAATAGAGCGGATTAAATTTTCATCACTTTGTGTCATACCTTTGGATACAAGAGCAGAATAACCACCAATAAAGTTAACACCCACAGTTTTGGCTGCCCTGTCTAAAGTCTCTGCTATTTTTACATAATCTTCTGGGCATTTACAAGCAGATGCACCAATTAAGGCAATGGGTGTCACGGAGATTCTTTTGTTTACGATTGGTATTCCATATTCTCTTTCAATGGATTTACCGGTTGCAACTAAGTTTTTTGCAACTGTTGTAATCTTATCATAGATTTTTCTATTTAATTCATCCAGGTTATTATCCGCACAGTCTAACAGACTTATACCCAAAGTAATGGTTCTAACATCCAGATTCTCTTGCTCAATCATCTTATTAGTTTCATATACTTCATTAATATTAATCATTCTAACTCCTATCCGCGTGCTTTAGCACACATAAAAATCAGGATGTTGAAAAATTGCTTTTTATTTTTCAACCTAACCTTGCAAAAAAGCACCACTTTCTATAGGCGGTGCATTTTATTAAAGATATCTTCATGCTGTGTTTTAATAATAACACCAATTTCTTCACCTATTTGTTCTAATTCCGTCGCAAGCTGCTCAAAATTCTTAGGTGATTCATTACTATCCACAATCATCATCATATTAAAATATCCCTGAACTATGGTTTGGGTAATATCCAGAATATTTACTCTGTTGTTAGCTAAATAAGTACATATATTGGCAATGATACCAACTCTGTCTTTTCCTACTACGGTTATTATTGTCTTCTTCATTTCGGCTCCATTCTACATACAATATGTTTGCTTAATACTCAATATGTTTAAATAATTAATACTATTAATTACATAATCCTGTAATATAAAATACTATAATCAATTTTACTATGATTAAATTTACTATAATCCGTTTTACAGTTTTACTATAATCAGTTTTATAATATTAAATTTACTATATTCAGATTTACCATAATTAAATTTACTATAATTAGTTTCACTATAATCAGATTTATCATAGTTGAATTTATTGTAGATGAATTTATTATATTTTTAAGTAGTAGATAACATTTCAGATACTACATCTCTTTTTGCTACACTAAGAATTTTCCCAGATGTTTTATCATTGATATATTGATTTAGCTCCACTCTTACAGTTTCATAAGCCAACTCTTCATAATTATTATCTTTACTTAAATGTGCTAATGTAATGTGTTTTAATTTATTATGGATTAGCTTACAAAGTAATTTTGCAGAATAGTCATTGGACAAATGCCCTCTGTCTCCTAATATTCTTTGCTTTAAATAATATGGATATCCACCTACCATTAACATATTAACATCATGATTTGCCTCTAATAAAAGAATCTCAGAAGCAGCCAATTTAGAGATGATATAATCATCATATTTTCCCAAATCGGTTGCCATTCCTACTTTATGACCCTCTGATTGAAATGTATAACAAACTGGATTAGAAGCATCATGTGAAGTAGAAAATGGTTCTACTGTTATATCATTAATTTGAAATGACCTGTCCGGAACCACATAATGTAATAAGTCTTCTCCTATACGGCCAATATTCTTCATTCGAAGTATTGCATTAATGGTTTCTGCTGTTCCATATATGGGAGTATTATATCTTCTGGCAATAACTCCTAATCCCATAATATGGTCTGCATGTTCATGGGTTATCAAGATTCCTTGAATCTCGTCTGGGTGAACATCTATACTGTTTAGTCCATTCTCTATTTTCTTGCCGCTAATACCTGCGTCCACTAGTAATTTTGTGTTTTTATTGCCAACAAAGGTACAATTCCCACTACTGCCACTCGATAAACTGCATAAATTCATAAGTACCTCCTAAGCATTTTATAATGTCAAAGTATTACCCATTCCAAAGAATTTGTCAATACTTTTCCTTAACATTCCCTGTCTATTTTCATTTTCACACCAATTGTATCCCAATCCCACCTAGTGACTTTCCCTAATGGGGCTAAATAAGATTAACCCCGTCAGTTTTAGGCTTTCCAGTATAATTCTACTACATCTCCATCCTTTAATGGTGATGTAAACTCTGCCTGTTCACCATTAATAGTTGTAATCAGTTTAGAACCTCCTAAAATAGATAAATCAAAAGGATAAAAATCAAATATATCGACAAATATGTAGTTTTGTTTTTTGGATAATTTTAAACTTTCCCCATTGACTGTTATATGAATATCCCTAATCCCTTGAATACCTGATGCATTTATATTATTGAGATTATTACTATTATTATTAATTTTACTAACACTGTTTGTATCTGAAATCAATTGGTTTCCTTTCATTCTTTTGGATTCTGAACTCATTCCTGATATATCCGGCTTTATTCTATTGGAATCTGATTTTATTCCTGACGAATCTTTTTTATCATGTCCCTTATCAGAAGAATACTCCCATTCATGAGAAGTGGAATAATTAGGGCTATGCTCCTCTTTGTAAGTATCTTCCGGCAATTCATACTCAATTGAAAAGTTATCATATATTTTATCGTCTAAAGCGCCTGCCCTATTATTTACCAGAATGGTTTCTTTGAATTCCAAGTCCATAAATTCAAGAATTTGCTCCAGGGTATAATAGTTCAAAATCTCAATTTCATCATTATCTTGAATATTATAAAAACCAGACACTAATTTCTTGTTGGCTAACACAAATTTAGGGCACTGTATAGTTTGTCCGTTAAACACAATGGAAATAGCCCCACTATATTCCGGAAGCTGACTTACGGTATAAATGGCATCACTGCCTACAGTAGATTCTATAATCTCTATTTTATCATTTTGTTCAATTGGATGGCTAATGCCAACAGTTTCACCATTCAGCTTTATAACAGCTGCTTCTCCCAGTTCTCCACGAACCATACGCTTTGTTCCACCAAGAGTATAATGAATGGTTTTACCTCGCCTTGGAAATAGCTTTTCGTTAGGAAAACCTACTTGTAAAGCTGCGTCTACAATGGTTAATTTATTATTATCGTATAATTTAATACGTTCTCCATTTACATTTACAAAGATAAAATTATTCTTTTGGTCATAGAAATTTAAGCAAATACCGATAGGGGTTACTAACAATGGATCCTTCTTGATGTTTTCCTGTACGAAAGTAACTTCCTGCAATACCTCTTCGCCACGTAATGCCACTCGTTCATAAGGAAGCTCTAAATACTCTGCCAAACGGCTAACGAAACCAGGAATTTTGCCGCCCCCACCAACTACAAATACAGCACTTACGGATTTGCCACCATTTAATTCTATTATTTTATCTGCAATGGAACTAGTTATTTTACCAATGCTATCATCGATAGATTCTAAAAGTTCCTGGGAAGTAATCTTATGTTTAATTCCCATAATATCTTTAAAGGTTATATTCTTTTTTCTAAGGCATGCCATTTTCATTGCTTCTGCTTCGTTAAATTCCACCAAATACTTTTGCAAAATGGTTTCAGTAATTTCGTCTCCTGCATAAGGAATCATTCCATATGCCGTAATACTTCCATCCTTGGTAATAGAAATATCAGAAGTTCCTGCTCCCACATCCACCAAAGCAATGTTTAACAATCGAAATTTGTCAGGAATTGCAATATTAATTGCCGCTATAGGCTCTAAGGTTAAGTTTGCTACCTGTAAACCAGCCTTTTCAACTGCAGCATATAATCCGTCTACTACTTCATCCGGTAAGAAAGTTGCAATTAATTCGGTTGATATTTTATTTGCTTTATGACCTTCCAGATTTAGTATAGTATAATCATTTAAATAATAACGTACTACAGAGTAACCTACACAGTAATAATGAATATGTTCAGATTTTAATTCTTCACGAATGGTATCATATGCTTTTTCTACACCGATTAAATCCAAAGAATGGATATGTTCTTCATTTACCACAGTTTCACTTGGGAATTCATATTCTGCCTTAACAGCTACGGTTTTTAGGATTCTGCCAGCTGCTGCAATACATACATCCGTTAATTTTCTGCCAACCTGTTGCTCTAACTGGCTCTTAACCGTTCTGATAACATCAGCTACTTTATTAATATCATGAATCTGACCATCAATCATGGCTCTTGTTTCATGCTCTTTCATATATTGTGCAACAACTATAAAATTGTTATTATTCTCTCTATATCCAACTGTACCTACCACGCTCCTAGTACCAATATCTAAACCAAATACTAAATGCTCTGGATATCTTATGTATTCCATACGGAAGCCCCCATATCATTTATATTGCGTCTATTATACCATAATCTTACTAATTTCACTAGTACCAGTTCTAACTCTGCAGCTTTTTTAATATAAGCTCTATCTGCTTTGCAACATTTTCTATAGGAAAGCTGTTATCGATAATACGAGTACTAACCTCTTTATACTCATTCTCCTTAATTTGATTGGAAAAGATACTATCAATTTTCTCATTTGTATAATTTCTAGACTTTTGCAGTCTTTCTCTTCTTGCATCTTCCGGTACATATATATACCAAATCTCATCGCAAAAGCCACTAAGCCCTGCTGCTTTAGGGAGTGCAGTTTCTACACATAAAAGTTCAACATTTTCATTTCGCTTCTCTTCAATAACATCTAAGACATACTTCATGACATAAGGATGAGTTAGGCTATTTAGCAATTCTAACTTATCTGATTTGGTATAAACAATAGAACCTAGCACTTTTCGGTCTATATTCCCTTCTTGATCCAAAATTTTTTCACCAAAATTCTCTAGGATTAGATTATATGAAATATTACCCTTTTCCATTAATATATGGGCTACATGGTCCGTGCTTATTACAAACGCATTATATCTATCTTTTAATATATCCGTTATGGTGGATTTGCCACTGCCAACTCCTCCGGTAATACCTATGACTTTCATCTATGTATATAACCTCCTTTCGGTGTTTCCCTATCGGTGTCAGGCACCGTTTTAGGTGTCTGGCAGGTGTCTGGCTCCTTTAGGTGCCTGACACCGATTCGACCGATTGGTGCCTGGCACCAATCATTACTTAGCTTCATACCAATCCCTACCAATATTTACATCCACATCTAAAGGTATACTTAACGCAGCAGCGTTCTGCATTTCTTCCTTTAAGATTGCAATAACCTGTTCTTTTTCTTCCTCATGTGCCTCAACTAATAATTCATCGTGAATTTGTAAAATCAATCTGGACCTCATATTCAGTTCCTTTAATTTCTGGTTTACATGAATCATGGCAATTTTAATAATATCTGCTGCTGTTCCTTGAATTGGAGAATTCATAGCCACTCTTTCACCAAAGGAACGCTGCATAAAGTTTGAAGATGATAATTCTGGAATCGGTCTTCTTCTACCAAACATAGTAGTAACATATCCATCTTTTTTTGCATCAGCTACCAGTCCATCAAGGAAGTTCTTAACCCTTGGATAGGTCTCAAAGTATTTATTAATATAGCTTTCCGCTTCTTTCCTTGAGATATTTAAACCCTGACCTAACCCAAAAGAACTGATTCCATATACAATACCAAAATTAACTGCTTTTGCGTTGCTTCTTTGTAAAGGAGTAACCTCATCTAAAGGAGTATGGAATACTTGAGAAGCTGTAATCCTATGGATATCCTGAGCTTCATTATAAGCGGCAATTAATTTCTTATCTCCCGACATATGGGCAAGTACTCGTAATTCGATCTGAGAATAATCCGCATCTACAAAGATATAGCCTTCTTTTGGTATAAATGCCTTACGAATTTCCCTGCCAAGTTCCATACGGATAGGAATGTTTTGTAGGTTAGGATCTGTACTGGAAATTCTGCCTGTTGCTGCAATGGTTTGATGGAACTTACCATGAATTCTTTTATCTTCACTTATATAAGCAGTTAATCCATCTGCATAAGTAGACTTTAGCTTAGTTAGCTGTCTGTATTCTAACACTAAAGAAACAATAGGGTGTTCATCAGCTAATTTCTCAAGTATATCAGCAGAAGTAGAATAACCGGTTTTCGTCTTCTTTCCAAATGGAAGCCTTAATTTTTCAAATAATATAACACCTAATTGTTTTGGAGAACTGATATTAAATTCTTCACCGGAAAGTTCAAATATATCTTTTTCAAGCTGTGCTATTTTAACACCGATTCTTTCGCTATAAACCTTTAATTCACCCTCATTGACTTGGATACCACGTTGTTCCATATCAAATAAGGTAAATACTAATGGCATTTCAATTTCTCTGAACAATTGCTCCATATTAGTATCTTTTAAGGCTTTCATTAGCTTATCATAGCCCAGATAATTTACATAGCCCTGATAACAGCAAAAATTCTTAAACTCTTCCGGACTGCTGTCCATTGCTTTTTCTAAAGACAGCTTTCCAAAAAGTTCTGATTCATTAGGAATAATAAGATTTAGGAAATCTTTTGCAATATCATCATAATGGTAGGTACTTTTTAATGGATTTAGTAAATAAGCCCCTATACCAAGATCTACAACCTGATCTTTTTCATTAGCTAAAATAAAATCCAGTTGAGATTTTAAATTATTAGTTGCAATCAAGCACTTATGATCAATTAGACTTTTCACTTTATCCTGTAAATAAGCAGCTGTAATTAAGCCTGCTGCTTGAATAAAATAAATATCCTTCTCACCAAATGTAAGGCTGATACCAAGTATGGTACTACCCTCACGGATTAACTGTAATCCTACAACCAAGGTACCAGAATTCGTCTTTTGTGATAATATTTTATTAAATGTATTTTCTGCCTCTACAAAATCCGTTATTATTTTAAATGATTTTTCTACTCCTTCATTATGACTTACATCTACTTGAAAGCGGCTAATTAAATTTTTAAATTCCAGTCTTTTAAAATAGACAAAGGCTTCTTCGTTAGTTAGATTTTTTATCTCTGCATCGGAAATATTAAAGTTAATATCACAATCCGTTTTAATCGTAGCTAAAGTTTTACTTAATACAGCCAAATCATAATGATTCTTTAACGCTTCTTTTGCTTTATTTGGAGTAATTTCATCTACATGTACATAGGCATTTTCTATAGAATCGAATTGGGTAATGATTTTAGTTGCCGTTTTCTCGCCAATTCCCGGAACTCCCGGAATGTTATCTGCAGTATCTCCCATTAGACCTTTCAAATCAATAAATTGCTTTGGAGTAACACCGTATTTCTCAATTACATCTGTCGTGTTATAATTCTCTACTTCAGTACCACTCATTTTGGTTTTCGGAATTCGAATTTTAATCTTATCTGTAGCCAACTGTAATAAATCACGGTCACCAGATACAAGGGATACATTATATCCTTCTTTTTCACAAGTCATTGCCATGGTACCTAATACATCATCTGCTTCAAATCCGGGTTTCTCCACTATATTTACACCCATTGCTTTTAATACATCTTTCATAATAGATACCTGTTCTCTTAATTCTTCAGGCATAGACTTTCTTGTTCCTTTATAGTCCTGAAACATTTCATGACGGAAGGTTGGCTTATTCACATCAAAGGCAACTGTAAGATATTCTGGTTTCTCTTCGTCTAAAATTTTAAACATAATATTTAGAAATCCTAATACTGCATTAGTGTGAAGCCCTTCTGAATTAGTCATATTTGGCAACCCATAGAATGCTCTGTTTAATATACTATGCCCATCTATTAATACTATCTTTTTCTCCATATTCTCCTCTTTTCTTCTTTCACTGTTTCCATAATATTTTACTTACTATTCTTCTAAATTATCTAAAGTTTTGCCCCACTTATAATCTGGATATTTTTCTTCTAAGCCAATGGCAGCCTCCGGGTCCTTATCAATTAAATAATTATGGATTTCATTTAAATGACTTGAAATCTTTTTAGAAAGTACCCCATCCATTTCCTCAGGAAATAAGCCTTCTATATAAAAGTTACTTTTGAAAATTTCCTTATGAAGTACATCTTCTACTACAATCTCTCCAATTTGAAAACTAGAAATAAATGCGGTCAGAGTAATTACTAAAATTAAAATAATCTTTTTTCTAATATGTAATATTTTATCATGAAAAATTTTATCTTCTGAGCGTTTTATTAATTGCAGCAAATCCTGATGAAAATTTATAGATAATTCCTTGTCTTCATCTAACTGTTTCATGCCGGAAAGAAGAACATAATACACCTCTAAATCCTCCATACAGTTAGGACACGAATGAATGTGATCTATAAAATCTTCCATTTGGTTTATATCTAAGTTTCTATTTATAAACGGCATAATCAGTCGTTGTGCATCAATACATGTCATGTCTCTTCCTCCAATAGCAAGGCTAGGAAAGTCTGTTGTTAATTCATTTTACCCTTTTTTAGATAATGTTTCAACACAGAATTTAATACTCATTAAAAAAACAAAGCAAGAACTATACAATCCTTGCTTTGTCTTTTTGAGTCTCAATAATAATATTTAGCTTCCATTATTAAGATTATCAAAATCTTCTTCCCGAATTACTTCGATAGTTATAGTCAAACTTCGTTGTCTCCTAAAGCCTCCATTTACCATCTCTCCTTAATTCAAGATCATAATTTCATGCTACATTACCTTTTGAGACACATTCTAATTTGTGTGAATACTTACTCTGAATTCTCAACGATAAAATCGTTATTGGAATCTATTTCGGTATCCAGTATCTATTATGTCTACTTTGAAATAAATTATTCACTTATTATATATTCTTTTTTATTTATAAGGCTATTTTGTTTTTTCATTCTTATTTTTTGTATTATATAACCTGAAAAAATAAAAATCCAGAAAATTATCCTTGAATATTCAGGAGTTCTTTCAATACTAATATCAAAATTATCATAATTTAACTTAAAAATGTATTTAATTAATCCATATGAAGTAAATGTTCCCATGTAAGAGCCAAATTGTGTGCTGGCAATCAAATAATCATACTTATAAGTATTAAATATGAAATGTTTTTTAAATACTACCATGTAAATGACAGGTTGGTTTTCCGTTATTATTTTTCCTGTAAAAACTTTGATATTGCCTATTTGTTCACTATTTATTATTTCTATAGTTTCATTACCAGTTAGCGGTTTATCTTCACAAAATATTTCATGAGATATCATTTTATCTTTTAAAATAACCAATACTTGATTTTCCAGATTTTGATTTGGAATATTATATTTAAAACTTATGTAAATGAATCCAAGAATTAGAATAATAATTGTTACTATATTAATTATTGTATTATTACTATACTTTTTCAAATAATAGCCCCCCATTAAACATATAATATATATTTGCTTTAATAAATATATGTAAATTCAAATACCTTCAGCAATAATTTTACTTAGGAAGTATTGTTACATCTAATATTGTCCCCTAATATTGATTATAGTGTATTTGGCAGCATATGTAAATGGATATCTTTATTCTAATAAAATAACCGCAAAAAAGTCTTGATTTCTCAATCAAGACTTTTTAATGCGGATAGAGGGACTCGAACCCTCACGAAGTTGCCCCCGGCAGATTTTGAGTCTGCTGCGTCTGCCATTCCGCCACATCCGCATGAACCGTGCGAAAAATATTTTAACACAATTATGATACAATTGCAAGGTTTAAATTTATTTTTTTATCCTATTTATTTTATTACGATTGTATCGGCAATTTGTTCATATGTAGCATTTTTTGAAATTTTAAAATCACCTACTTTAATATTTGTACAATAACCCTTATCTTTTAAATAATTATTAAACTCTTTATTATTTTCTATAATTCCATAATTTTTTAATATTAAAGCTACTTCTTCAGAAGACATACCCTTTTGAATGTTGATGATTATGTAATCTTGTGAATCTTTGCTATTTTCTTTTGAAACTACCTCTTTATCTGGTTCCTCTTCTGTCAGAGCTTTCGTCGGTGTTACAGATGGTTCCACATTAGAAGAATCTATTTTTTCCTCATCCTTTGCAGGCTCCTCTGTTAATCCTCCCGTTGGCTCTTTAGTTAATTCTTTAGTAGGCTCTTTAGTTTCCTTTGTTGGCTCTTTGGTTGATTCTTTAGTTGGCTCTTTAGTTGGAACTAATAAATCCTCTAAATCCTTTATTTCTTCATCAGAATTTATTGCTTCTGTATTGTCAGCATTTGATTTCATTTCTTTTGTTTTCTTCTTTAATGCAGCATTAAAAGAGATTGATAATATAATGGTGGAAAATAAGATGCCTACTCCCAATCCTCTTAAATAGTATTTTAATTTCATGTTGCTCTAACTCCAATCTTTACTAAGTGCAAGGTTTAACTAGCCTATCTTCTTTTATTAAAAAGGTCAATTACTAATTTTACTTCTCCTTGACCAATTTCTAATAGTTTGGAGATTTCAACAATAGAGTTTCCCTGCTTATATAACTCTAATATTCTTTTGTTATTATTTTCGGGGTTTTCTTCCATTAACTTATCTAATTCTATTTGTTGATTTTCTTCCGGATTTGCTTTGATTTTATTAAAGCCACCTGCTAATATAGGATTATAATTAATATTATCAGCATTACCATTGCCAGTACCAGTACCAGTACTAGCATTAACATTACTGGCATTACCATTACTAGCGTTACCAATACCGACATCATCATTACCAAGATTACCATTGCCAGTATTACCTGCATTACCACTACCAGCATTACCATTGCCAGTATTACCTGCATTACTACTACCAACATTTCCATTGCTATTTTTACCTGCATTACCACTACCAGCATTTCCATTGCTATTTTTACCATTACCATTGCTAGCATTACCATTTACTGTATTACCAGAGTTTACAGAATGAATCCTGCTGCCATTCATTGCGTTGGTGCTTCTGGTATTCCCTTTTTGTATGGTATGAGAATCCTGCTGAAGATTTGTATCTTTTAACACTCTTTTTGTACTTTCTACCTGTTTTATCAGATTCTTTATATCACTTTCTTTTTCGTTTAACATATTGTAAAGGAAGATAACTTCTTCATGATTTTGATTGATTTTTTCTAATACTTGATTAGAATAATCGGTAACAGCAATAATTTTTTCATTTGACAAGTGACCGAGTTTATCCTCTGTCGTTTGAAGTACTTCTTCTGACACATCAGATAAGCTTAATTCAACTTTTTTCTTTATTTCATTAATGTTTTCCTGGGTAAGTTTACCCGAATCATTTCCGGCTTTATTGAATTCTTCGTCATTGAATCTGGTTGAACTTTTGCCCTTAGATTTATCCACTACGAACATGCTAGCCACTAAAATTCCTACTCCGATTAGAATTAAAACGATTTCAGTTGGTGTCATTGTTTTTCTCCTGTCATATTTTAATATCTATTGAACCTGTATGAAAATGATCTTTTGGTGCAGTTTCTTCCTCTTTCTTTTTCTTTTGCCCATTATAACCAGAACCGGTATAAGAATTATTACCTTTTTCCTTTGCGTCATAACGGTATTCCCTATTTTCACTTTTGATAGTTTTAGTTGCCTGTTGCTGGTTATGGCGTATTTCATTATTTAGCTGATTATTCAGATGCATTTGTTCATTTAAAGGTTTTTGTACTTCATGCTGTTTATAAAATGATACTTCCTGTGATTTTGGCGGCATGGTAACAATATCAATTGGTTTTATTGGCATAGCAATCCTCCTTTATAAGCCTATAAGCTTAATATCGGCTCTATCTCGTACAAACTTAGTGTAATGTATCTCACTTCTAACATAATATGCAACATTAGAAATCACGATTTTTACCCCTGGATATGCTATGTTTTCAATACGAATGGTACCACTTTCATTTTTATTCATCTCAAGTTTTAATTGTTCATAACGATATGTAGCTTCTTTTATCCTATTATCCAAGTCAATACAATGGAGTGTTGCTGTTTTTAATTGGCTTATCCTGTCTGGTGCCAATACCTCCCCTTTACTGATTTTTTTCTTAAAATTATTTAGAATAGGCATTATTTTATCCATCTCTGCTTTCATAGAAATAATACTTTGCTCTAAACTTTTAAATTCATCCGATGCAGCCGGATCTATTCCAACTTCCAGTATGGTATTGGTTCCCATAGTTGAACCTGCTGATTTTATGGTTATACTTGTGGCAGAGCAAATTTCTCCTCCAGTAACATAACCTTTCTTACCACCGACTGTGATGTCTCCTCTTGCAGATACTTTACTATGTAAAATAGCTTCTGTAGTAATATACCCTCCAGCTTTAACTACTGCATTCTCTATGAATTTAGATATGATGTTACCTTCTGCTTCCATAGAGCCTTTGCTCATTCCCTGCATTCCACGCTTTAAGATGATATTTCCGCCGGCTATTAGGGTAGCTCCTTCTACTACACCATCTACGATTATGTCACCCTTTGCCTGAACTGTGAAGCCGGTAATTACATTACCTTTAATAGAGACATCTCCTTCGTAATTAATATCTCCGGTAGAAACATCAACGCTGGCAGGAACTTCATAAATATTTGACACGAATACCCGGTCGTCTCGAAGCATAGCATGACCATTGACATCAGAATACATATTAAGGCCATCATCTGATAAATGAATTCCTTTGCCATGTCTTAAAATCTTTTTTATTACCCTGCCAGGTTTTAATGCATTTCCATAAATATCATATCCACTTTTACCTTCTACTGCAGGTTCTAGTGTAGCTAATAAATCTCCTTTATTAATGGAACTTATTACATTTAACTTATGAAAATCAACGGAGCCATCTTCATTTACTTTTGGTTTAAGAGTTGTATCCGTATTGAAATGATAGGTAATCACTGCATTTTTGCCTTCTACTGGTTTTGTACCTTTGGCTAATATAATATCTTCGCAATATCTTCGATTATTGATAAAGTCTTCAATATTTTCTTGGGCGATACCTTCTTTTATCCCAATCTGGGTTAAACTGTTTATAATCTCTTTAGGATTCATGCATAAGCCATTATTAGAAGGTGGATAAAATCTGCCAATGGCATACATACGATCCGAAGATACCTTTATTCGTACATATTCTTCTTCCGGCAGAATTGGAACAGAAAGAAGTTTTACTTCCGCAAGTTCCCTATGGGAGATGTTGATTGCCTGCCCTAAATCTTTAATATTGTAATCATAAATTTTCTTATCAATTAAATACTCGCTGATTTCATCATAAGTAATTGGCTGCCCATTATCTTCAGGTGGATAAATTTTTAAATAGGTTCCATCATTTTTAATTTCCAGTTGAAAATAACTATTTTTACTACTCATATACACACCCTCTCAATCAATTATTTTTCTACAGTTCCTTATTCCTCTGATTCCAATATAAAAGTTACTTTCTTTCTATCTAATAATAATGAACTTATATCCATGACAATTATGTATCATGAATTTTATGTAAATAATGATATTATGTCTCTTATACTCCTAGTAATACTTCAAAGTTATTCCCTAATTTCAGTCTCATCTTCTGTAATGCTTTTGTATGTAATTGAGAAATCCTGGATTCTGAAACTTCTAATATAGCACTGATTTCTCTTAAAGTTAATTCCTCATAGTAATATAGTATAATTACTTTTTTTTCTTTTTCTGTTAACGATTCAAAGGTTTTAGTCAGAATCTCTTTTAATTCCTGCTTTTCCATAAACCGCTCCGGTGTATCAAATTGGGTACTTAAAC
>CALDJN010000406.1 GCA_937901695.1 uncultured Anaerocolumna sp. | reverse complement strand
CTCTATTGTAACCTGATTATGAAAATGCTATAATATATACAATTTTATAGAATAAAAGATACTAAGATTGAAAATTTATTATCAATCTCATTTTACATAACTATTAAATGATTGGAGCTATGCATGAATACAAAAATTACAAATCTTCTACAGGCAAAGCAGATGATATTAATTGGAGCAACAGGGCGAAATAGTGGAAAAACAACACTTGCCCTTCAAATTATTGAGAAATACAAAGGTAAAATGCCTATCATTGCATTCAAACTAATTACAGTACGGGATCATGGAGATATATGCCCAAGAGGCGGTCAAGGGTGCGGAATATGTAAAGGGTTAAAAGGATGTTTTGATATAACCGAAGAAATATGCGATGGAACAAAAGATACCATGCTGCTAAAAAAAGCAGGAGCTAAACATGTTTATCTTATCCGAGCTTTCAAGGAGAATGTAAAGGAAGCATTAGAAGAAGCGTTAAAATTGGTCCCAGAAGGCACACTTGTCCTATGTGAATCCAACAGCGCACGTCTTGTTGTTGAACCTGCTTGTTTTATTATGATTGAAAGTGGTACATCCTCTAGTGTAAAACCCACAGCACAGGCTGTGCTGGAGTATGCAGATGTTGTGTTAAAGCAGGATAAAGAAGCATTTGAAGATTTTGTACAAAATAAACTTCAAAAGTGCATATGGAGCACTAATTAGTGCACTCTTATGAATAATACTTTTTTCAATCGGAATATATTTATATTTTATAGTACTGATTTAAATCAAATGATGGTGAAATCAATCATTTTTCATCCTCATTTTAGTTAAAGGGGGTAAACTTGCCTGCAGGTAAGTTTACCTTTCAGAGCTGTGATGCAACAATCCCTTTTTTCATTCACGTATAGCTCTGCTAATTTCCCTTACAATTTTCGCTATGATGCAACAATCTCTTTTTTCATTTCATATAAAGAGCGCTTTTGCTCCATCGCTTATTCAGCTATTTTGTTAAAGCCCCGCCTATCTGCTTCGACAATACAAATTCTTGCAAACCACCTATAACAGATATCGAAATGGCTGAGTCGCTAAACCTAGAATACGGTAGATAATCTTTTTATAAAGGGGCAATTCATTTATTACCAGATGTTCAGGTACTTCATATTTATCTTTTGTGATAACCTTCCTGCTGTCAGCTTCAAGCCTGTCTAAATTACTGTAAAGTTCTTCCGTAAAATCCTCACTTTTAATTACCAGCATTAGCTCGGTATCAACATAAGTACTTCTTAAATCTAGATTATAAGAACCGATGATGGAAATATTATCATCAATTACAATGGTTTTACCATGATAAGAGGTACCACCGTCATATTCATAAATATCGATTCCGGTATTAATCAGCTTATCCTTATTTCTCATATAATCACTGGATGCAAAAACATTGTCGCCATTTTCAATAGAATTTAACATGATATGAGTATTCGGCACTGTTTTCTTCACTTCTTTTAACATATTATACATATATTTGTTACATACTGCGTAGGGAGTATGAATTGTTACACTGTTCTTTGCGCATTTCATCAGTTCTGTCAGTTCATAAAAAACTTCTGGTTCTTTCCCATAAATTGATGTGGAACCGGATAAAAGTTGAACACCTTCTGTTGCATAGGTATTGTCCCCATAATCATAGGATTCAAATAACTCCGGATATTGGACCTGCAAAGATTGATAACGATTTTCTAAACTTCCTATCTGTTCCTTTACCTTCTTTTTCTCTTTATAGGACTCTTTTTCGCCAAATAGCTTACATTCTGCCTTATTCCATATGTTTTTAAAATAATCTTTGATTTGGTATATTGAACTGTCCTCATCATTTGGGTTATATATCAGGACTTCACGGTCCAGGCTCTTGCTGTTACTATTATAATTGCCGATAAAATAGTCAAAGGTATTCCTGCCTCCAAGAATATATCCTAAATCATCTACAATAACATATTTGTCATGCATTCGTCCTTGGGAGGTCCAGGAAGTCAATAAGTGAATTGGGTTATATAATTTTATCGTAATATTGGGATGTGAAGACAAGGCATAAAAGAAATTACTGCCATTCATTCGAAATGAGCCGTTAAATCCATCAACTAAAATAGATACCTTAACACCTTCGTCTGCTTTATGTAAAAGAATAGAAGCTAAGTCTTGTGTACTTTCTCCATACCTCATATCAAATGTTACAAGCACGATATTGTCTTTTGCCTGATTTAACAATCGTATTCGCTCTTCCCATGCACTCTGATTCGTTTCCAATAGCATGGCACGATCACTGCTGCCTTCCATATCCATCACTGCCTGGGCATTAAAATTAGAAGCCGTTTCTTTCGTTATTTCCTTCTGGTTGACAAATGGTGCAATTGCTCCGATTATTAAATAGGATATGGCAATTATTATTGCCCATTTAATCCATCTCTTTTTTTTCATTCTCGTATCCTTTGAATATTCTTAAGCTTTAACCTATTACGTAATTCTACAATTAGAATCTTATATAATAAAATTAATCTGTCGCTATAAAACCCCGGTGAACTATCTCACTTAGGTCATGTAACGACCATTTTTATTTTTCTATGCAAAGTGTGTACAAGTCATGTAAGTCGACTTTCACAATCTCTGAAACCTTTGACTTTACTGGATTTAGTCCATAGTATAAGGCATTGAAACGATATGGACTGATATAAATTCATCATGTTCCATGTTACGCTGTGATGCCCTATTTTACTACATTTTCAGTCTTTTACTTTTTCTACCCTACTCCGTCTGACACCGTCCTTCTCTTCGAAAAACGTGTACGAGGTCGTGTACAGGTGTATAAATATCAATTTTTTCCCATTAAGCCGAACATATTATCGACTTTTTTCTTTCCATATGATACAATATGTCCATGGTAACAGGAGAAGGTCAATTCATTGACCTAAGGATAATTATGAGTGCTTGCCCTTCATTTTCTTATGAAGGAGGTGAACTTCCCAACAATACATATAGAAAGGGGGAGTGAACCTTATGACAGTATTTGAAGCAATCTCTTTAATGATTACTTTCAGTATTTTTGTTGTAGCACTTATCACTCTAGTTGTGGAACTTATCAAGTTGTTTCACAATAAAAAATGATTATCCTCGACCGCCTAAAGTAGTGGATAACCATTTTTCATTACGCATTTAGGGCAAGCATAGGTTTTAACCTTATGTTTCCTGTTACCTACATTATAGCAGTAGCCTCCCTTTTTGTAAAGGGTAGGTTACTGCTATTTTTGTCACCTATTACTGACTGAATAAAATATTTTCTTATAACTATACTCCCCATGCCTCTTCCATATCACTTTTCAGAATATCCAAATCAGGATGGGTATAAATCTTCTTTGTTGTTTTCTCACTGCTATGCCCCAATGTGGCAGAAATGCTAAGTCCACGCATCTTTTTTCTATATGCAGTAGTAGCAAAAGTATGTCTTGTAGAGTGCATTGTATAGTATGGCATTAAAGTAGCTTTTCTTCCCTCTTCCTTGGCTTTTATAGTTTCTTTTTTGTTATAAGCATTTACAATTACATTAATGGTTCTATTCAAGGACTCATTTGCCGGTACAGTTCCTTTACTTGTTGTAAAGATAAACCCTCCACACATTCCAATGAGATGTGTATTTAGTTTTTGCTTTATTCTCTTCTATATAAGCAGCTTGCAATGTATGAAGTAAGTTAGAACACATACAAAAAGCCACTACATATCCCAGATAAGGTTTCCCCTCCAGGTCATGTAATGGCTATTTTCACTTTTCTATGCAAGTCGTGTATATCGACTTCCTCAACCTCTGAAACCCTAGTAAAATAAGGGCTTAATCCATAGTGTAAGGCATTAAAGCGATATGTCTTGCGCGCTTAATAGCTACTGTTAAAGCTCTTTGATGCTTAGCACAGTTTCCGGTAATTCTTCTAGGAAGAATCTTGCCTCTTTCAGATACATATCTTTTTAACTTATTTACATCTTTATAGTCAATTCCTGCATGATTCTTATCTGCGCAGAATACACAAACTTTCTTTCTTCTGCGAGGTGTTCTTCTTCTCATTTGGGAATCGCCTTTATCATTTCTATCATTTTTATTATATGGCATAACACCTGACCTCCTTATCCGATGATGATTGTTACATATGTTATTCTAATGCTTAATTAAATGGTAATTCCTCGTCAATACCATCAGGTATATTCATGAATCCATCACCAACTGCTTCTGTTGGAGCCGGTCTGGATGTATTCTGATAACCAGATTCACCACTAGCAGATTTGCTTTCAGCAAATTCTGTTTCTTCCACAATAACTTCAGTTGTGTAAACCCTCTGTCCTTCTTTGTTGGTATAGCTACCAGTTTGAATTCTTCCGGTTACAGCAATTTTAGTTCCTTGTTTCAGATATTTTTCAGCGAATTCAGCAGTTTTTCCAAAGGAAACGCAACTGATAAAATCAGCCTCTTGTTCACCCTGTCTTTTAAATCTGCGATCTACTGCTAATGTATATCTTGCTATTGCTAAGGAATTCTCTCCTTGAGAGTATCTAACTTCTGGGTCTCTTGTAAGGCGACCCATTAAAATAACTTTATTCATATTAAGGAATACCTCCTTCTATTATGCGTCCTGTC
>CALDJN010000405.1 GCA_937901695.1 uncultured Anaerocolumna sp. | reverse complement strand
TTGCTTTAATTTCTGCCAATTCATCTATGATACTGTTTGTGTTTTTTATTGCCTTGTTTTCAGTAGGGCAAAAATACCCACTCTGATTCGTGAAATCCCTACGCATATGCATTCCTCCTTATCACCTATTCCGTGTATGGTTGGTTAAGATAAGCCAACACATTGGTGTAACATTCATTATTGCATCGTGACCTGTGCTGTTTACAGAAATCACATCCATGCGGTGTACTATCAATTGCTTCTGCCAAACTCTCATTGCTCTCTCGGATTTTATCTCCGATGGTGATTACAGGTTGTTCTACCCACTTCTTATATTCATTCATTCGTTTTTTCCCCCCAATCTATTCTTTGACCGCATTTGTTACAGTACGTATAAGTACTGCTTATTGCGCTTTTGCAAACAGGACAGCAACCATCTTTGTAAATAACTTCTTGGCTAAAATTATGTCTTTCCTTAATTTTAATTTAGCTCTTCTTTTAATTGTTCATATGCCATTTTCAAACCAACAACCCAACCAAGGGCTTGCCAACTTAATTCTTTCCCTAAATCAAACACCCACTCTGAACAATCAGCATCAAATTCAGATATTCTATCATAATATTCAGAGCTAAGAATATGTGATAGCATTTCACTTGAAGTACATTCATCTCTAAGTTGCGCTATGAAATCATCTACCAACTCACTATATTTTTCTATTTCATCTTCATCAAAATCTTCTGTATCAAGATATTCGCATCCAAAGTATTCTTTGAATGTCTTAATAGCTTTTTCAGAATCAAAATCATATGCTTCCCTATCAGCTCTTAATTTGCCAAAAAGATAATGGTTACTATAATCCGTTGCTAAAGTCTTTAAATCAGCTTTTTCAGTCAAACAAAATACTGCATCTCCAATATCTCCTGTGATAAATAATACGTTTTTATCTAATACATATCTAACGTAATACATATTTGTGTTTGGTTTTTTGAATGTCAAAACTACTGTGTTATCACTTAATTTCTCATATGTCGCTTTATGTTCTTTAAACCAATCATCCCTAATAAAATTCATTCTTTCTGTATCTGTTTGAATCATATATTACCTCCCTAAATGATAATTTCGCTAACTAGCATTGCTTACATTCTTCCGTATCCTCTAACCTACACATTTCACATTCTAATTGCTTTAATTTTATCTTCTGTCCTCCGAGCACTGCACAATATTTCTTAGCTTCGCGTTCCCAGTAATCACACTTTTCATCTAGTTCTCTTATTAACTGGTCTCTTCTGTTTAATTCTTTTCCTTGCTGCTCTATTAATGTATGTAGCCTAGTTATTTCATCCGGCTCTGATTCGATAATCTTTTCTACCGCATCCAAAATTTCATATACCATATCGTACTGCCCTTGTCCATATACCGGACGAGCAGTTCTATTTACTCTGTATGCCTTTTCTTTTATGGTGTCTAATATAAGCTTTTCTTTATTCATTAGATACCTCCTTGTTATGATTAATATAGGCTTTTGCCTTGATTCTCAGTTCGTGATATATTTGAAAATCATGACCTATTTTCATCAAGTCATAATCTGTTGCATTTGCTAATTTTTCAACATCATTTAAATAATTTCTTATTAACCCATTTGTTATCTTTACAGATAAACCAGATATTAATTCACTTACTTTCAATTTTCTACCTCCTGTAATAGTTCTGGATTATCATAGATATTTCCGATAATGTTTACTTTGCTAGCCCAATAATTTAAATCATTTCTCCACCAGTCATTCCAACAATTACTACCATCATTCATCCATTCGATATAAAACCCTTGATGACCTCCATCTGCTCTATTTGTTGGTATTTTCCCGGATGTAATTATCCCAATCACGTTATGAATCCTATCTTTATTAATAATAATATCTCCTTCGTATATCTCTTTACCATTCTTATCTTTAAGTCCTGTGTATTGACCTACTGTTTCTGGAATAACTTTCTGCCATCTTTCCAATGCGATATATTCCGAATCCCAATCAACCACATCTCCAACAATCCAGTCTTCTCCTATCAGATATCCATATGCCCATTCTTTTGTATCAACTCTTTTACCTCTAAACTTAATTTCCCTCATTAAGTTACCTCCTAAAATAATAAATTATTTGCAATAAAACCAGCAAGGAACCATATAACGCATATCTGCCAAAACTCTTTTTGAGATATCTTAATTTCCCTCTGCATAAGTTTCCTCCTTGCTTAGCTTTTCAGCTTCTTCCATCATGTAATTTCGCATTTGGTTAGCCATTCTGAATGCATTAACTATTCTTTCCTCACATGCGTCTCTTTTGTCAGCATATCCGGAATATGTATAAACAGCTTCGCCTTCGCTTGTAAACAGGAAACACATATCTAGGGCATCGCACATCATGTAAGATTTTTTATATGGTATTCCTTTTCTAAACCACATCCACATGAGCTTTTCTGCATAAGTAAACAAATCTGATTTTCTTTCCGCTGTGCTTATATGCGCATCAAGGTTTAATTTCTTAGCTGCTCTTTCTATGGCTATTCGTTGAATTTTGTTACTGTATTTCATAGCCGTTCCTCCTTGTATGGTTCTAGTAGTGGTTGCCACGCTATTACATGCTCGTTGTAATCTTCTGGACCATATTTCCATCCGAATACTTTGGAGAAGAATAACTGTCTTGTCTGTGGTTCATACTCGCCTATTTTTACGGTACATATAAATTGTCTATGACATGGGTGCATAACATCATACAGGTTACATTCTTTTTCATTTGGCAATCTCTCACTTACTGGAATCCACTTATCGACTTGCTGTGCTTCTAGGGCTTTGATAATGTGCTTTAACTCTTGTCTTATAGCATTTGCATTTAAAACATTAGCATTTTCAAATAAAAATATGGCTTTTTCTATCTCATTCATCCCTGCCATTATAATCCTCCTTTAGCCAGTTTTTTGTGCATTCAAAGCATATTCCATTGCACGCTTTATTAAAATTTAAATCATATTCTGCTGGGCACATAAGCATTAACGCAAGTTCATCATCGCTCATACGTCTAATTTTATCTGCGTTATTCATCCTTGCCACCACCTTTCGAAAACATACTCATTTCTGTCTCGAATAGCTTATATAAGCTGTCTGTTAATTTGATATACCCTTGTATAACTTCAATCAATCCCATTTCACCGCCGAAATGCTTTTCTATGTGTTCATCGCTGTCAGCAATTCCGATTGTAAGTAACTGCCTTATATTTGCTTTTGACAGTGTTACTAATTCTCTGTAGGTTGGTTCGTATAGCGGTATAGTTTCTTTCGTAGTGAAATCTATTGCGGATTTATTGTCTGTTTCTCGCATATCATCCCTCCTGGTTCATATCCATAAAATCGCTTAGTTCCATCTGGTTGCTCTCCGGTAATATCAGTATTTCTTCCTTGGCTCTCTTACAAAACTCCTTAGATACCTCAAACCCATAACTATTCCGTCCTAATTCTGTGGCGGCTCTTAGTGTCGTTCCGCTTCCAGCACACGGATCAATAACAACGTCCCCTTCATCCGTAAATATTTCTATCAATCGTTTTAATAAATTCACCGGCTTTTGTGCAGGGTGTATCTTTGGATATTCTTTTGCGCTGTCCCGTTTCCACTCAAACCAATTAAACACCATACGACCCGTTCCTTTTATTATTTTTCCGTCCTCATCATACTGTGCGCCGTTTCGAAATTTTGGTAACTTATCTCGGTATAGCAACAGGGCATACTCCGTGGCTCCACATATCCTCATGTTTGCTTTAAGCACCTGCGGACTATAGTTCTTGCAAAAAATCAACGGTATATTATGCTTAAACCCGTACTTCTCCGCGAATTTGATTACGGTCTGCATCTGCTCAAATGAGCAAAATACAATCATGCATGGCGCGTCGGATGATTTGCCTCTTCCATTGCTTTTCTTCGGCTCTTTTTTAAGCAGCCGATTGCAAAAGTGGAAGTATTCCGCGATGTTAAAATTAAAATCTGTATTAAATGCTGCTTTCCCTGCAAGTTTACTTTCTCCGTTTTTGCTGTCTCCACCCTTGTACCACATTGGATTGCTACCGTAAAAGTTGTTGCCTATGCT
>CALDJN010000404.1 GCA_937901695.1 uncultured Anaerocolumna sp. | reverse complement strand
CTGGCAGCTGATGCAAATGCTTTTGTAAATATAACAACTAAGTTTGATATGACGATCAACGCTGCTAATATCTGAGTAACATACCCAATGAAAGCAATCACTTCACCAGTAGTCATCCTTCCATTATTTACTCGAATTCCACCAAACCATAAAATTGCTGCTATTGCAATGTTTAAGCTTAAGTTTGTCAATGGATTTAATAAAGCAGAGATTCTTCCTACTTTTATGGCATGATCTGCATATTCTTTATTCCTGTCTGCAAATCGTTTTTTTTCATAATCTGTCCTTGCAAATGCACGAATGACACGAATTCCGCTAAGATTTTCCCGCAGTACCAGTCCGATACGGTCGATGCTCTTTTGTACCGATTTATAAAGAGGAACTGTCTTTTTCATAGTAATAAAAAGGATAAGGATAAATATTGGAAGGACAATAATTAAAATAATTGATAGTTTAAAGTCAATGATAAATGCCATGACCAAACCTCCAATACAAAGAAATGGAGCACGAATTACAAGACGAATTAACATTGCAACAGCAAGTTGTACTTGATTCACATCTCCTGTTATTCTATTAATAAAAGAAGAAGTACCAAATTCATCCATTTCACCATTGGAAAAGGTTCCAATGTGTTCAAACATTGCATTACGGATATCCGTACCAACTCCTTGTGAAACTAAGGAGGCACTATATTGGCAGATTAAGGCACAACCGATACCCACAATAGCAGTTAATAACATAATACCGCCCATAGTAAGAATGTACTTTTTATCTCCCCTTGCAACTCCTATATCAATAACCTTAGACATAAAATAAGGTAATAGCAATTCTAATATTGCTTCAAATAACTTAAACATAGGCCCAATAACCAACAGTTTGGTATAAGGCTTTAAAAAGCATAATAATTTTCTCATGTGGTAAACTCCTATCCTTATACTTTTTGTAATATTCCTTGGTGAAAAATTATTCCAATGTATGTAGCAATTTTCTAACATGTATTCACATTAATATATTTATCATAATATTTTATTTCATTGATAGACACCAAGTCTAATAGATTATAACATCTTTTCTTGCATTTGTTAATATAATTCTAAGTTAATTCCAATTCTAAGGAATTTCAGACGTTATAGTTCTGCCTGTGACAAAGTCAGAGACGTAAGTCCCAGTTTCTGTAACATAAAGAGTCAAAAAGTTAGTATTAATAAATACTAACTTTTTGACTCTTTTTTGATATAATAAATATATTTAAAACTAAACAAAACGCCATTAGAAAACGATTTGTCTACAGTCTGATAGGGCTGTTGCAAAATAGCTTAATATACACTATTGATAGGATTTAGTTTATCTTTTTACTATCGCACTTTTTATTAAATGTGGATATGTAGGGAGTGTATTCACTATATCTGTGATATATACTTCTCTTAAAATAGAATTCAGTTAATTCTTCTTCCGTACCAATAATTTTTAGGATATTCTATATCAAAAATATCCTCACCATAGGGGATATCCAAAGTATGTGACTCACTCAAAATATATTCCTTTCCACTAACCTTAAAAACATCTCCCGGAGCATAATTTGAAAGTAAATGAAAAGTTGAAGTTAAAGCTTCATATTGTTCATCATACCTTTCTTTAGATTGAACAATAGCGTCATTCTTACTGGCAGAATAAAATTGTGTTGCTTCCATACCACCCATTTTCATCGTAAAAAAGCCTTGTTTTATGCCAGCTTCATTAAGATATGCTTTTATTTCTTGATTGGTAAAATCTAAATTCATATACACTGGGTCCTTACTCATCATATATTTCCAGAAGGAAGCATACCGCTGCAATGTTTTATCATAAGGCACCCCCCTAAAATCTTCAGAGAGAATTGAACCAATACCATTTTTTTTAGAGGAATAAAGTAGATGCTCTTTACCATCTGCTGAAATGTATTTAAAATAATTATTTGAACCAAAATCCATAACATTGTTTTTTGCTCTTATCTCTTTTAGATTGGTTCCATCAATTTGAGGGATTTGATCCACGGTAAATCGATTTCCATTACACTCAACAACATTACCATTCTGTATCATGTATTTACCTGAGTTCATATCTATTAATATATCCTGCGAAATGTAATTACGTTTTATCGAAGGGGTATATGTTTCTGAAGATACTACGCTGCTCCTAATAAAGGAATCCCTTTTATTATCAGCAGTCATATTGTCTTTTCTAAGCTGTGCCTCTAAAAGTGATTTGTTACTGTTACTTTTCTGAATTAATTGCTTGAATAATTGATTTTGTCTGAAACGTGTACCATTGATATTCATTGTAATACCTCCCAACTTACTACCATACTTGTCATTAAGTGTGAAAAGGAAAGGTGTGTATTTGCTACTTGTTGCTGAATACACATCTTTCCCTGAAATAGTACCTACTTAATAAGTCATGTCCACAGAAATAGGTCTATTCTAAAAATATTGTTCCTAACCTAAAGAGATATTGTTATCTCCTGTGCATTCTCTGATGTTACCGGATAAACATAATCTAGACTGAACTTTGGTGTGATAGTTGTATTTTTATTGTATTTAAAAGTAACATCCCAAGCACTCTTAAGAGGTAAATTTAGTGAAACTAATCCATCCTTTTTCCATGAAAATGCAGCTAAGTTAACTGTACTTCCTGTAGTTCTATTTTTTACTGTAATACCAGCCACAGCAGTACTTTTCACATCACTCATTGACATAGTATATATGACTGCACCAGTAGGTAGATTAGGATTCAGACTTAAATCAAATGGAACTACAACGTTAGACCCACTCATAGTAATACTTTTCATAGAAACATAGCAGGTTTGTACCATATAAGTTGGACCTCCCACTAATAAAATGTAACTGCTGGAAGAAGACGTAACTCCTTGTACCTTTACATAATAATAGCCTGCAGATGAGACCTGAAATGGATATGCTTTCACACCAAAACCTGTCTTTGTATATGATTTTGAAATAATGAGATTATTGTTCGAATCATAAACTTGAAAGTTAAATGAATTGTCATTACAAGTGGCATACTGCGTTCCGGCAGTCAAATATACCTTAAACCAGTCCTCATCCGCTGTACTGGTATAACCTTTCACCACATATTGACTTGGTCTGTTAGCACTTACCGCTTGCGCTGCGGTTTCATAATTAGCCTGAATTAGTTGAGCTGTTTCCATTGTGTCATTCGGTTCTACTTCATTTACCGTCTGTGCATTGACCTTCATTCCAGATATCAATAATGCACAGCAAATCGCTAATCCCATTATTAGTGTTTTAAAGTATCTCTTTCCCTTTACCATAAAAAATTTCTCCTTTTCATATTCATCTTAATATCTGTGATGATTACATAATAGGTTGAATCAAAATACATTCATAAGGCATACCCTCTTTCTTTTGTTATATTTGAGGTTCAATCCATCCCCTCTACTATATAAACGCCTGAAGGTATGATTTTGTAACACTTTTTGTAAACTTTCTAATTTTTCCTAATTATTTTTTTAAGCTTTCTCCAATGAGTTTTAATTCATCGCTGCTTATCTTCGGAGTTAATTCAAAAACAATACCTTTTGATTGCCAAATGAGAGTATTGGAATCCTCCTCAGTCTGGGCTTTGAATAAATGCGCTTTTTCACCTGATATTTCTGTTTCCATATAGTTTGTATTTTCATTATCCACTAAAGATACCCCTTTGTTGTAACCCCATTGACTAAATAATATTTCTTTTCCATCCTTATTCGAATATGTCACTATGACAGTATTTCCAAACTTTTTTACTTGCACTTTCACGAAATCCTTTGGGCAGATAAGCTGTTGGTATGTCGCCGATGTTGCTGACCCTACAAATTTAGCTTCCGCATATTTCTTTTGCAATTGTATGACCGCATTGAGTATGGCATTTCTCGTTGCACATACGCTTAATAAGACAACGGATGACATGGTAAACAGAATACATATGAAAGCAGCTATTTTCCTCAACTTCTTTGAAAACCACTTTATTTTAAATCTTCTACAGCCTTTACTAATTATGGAATTGATTCTTTTGTCAAGTGCCTGAGATGGCTCGTATTCCTGATTTAATCCTTCTATTGACGGAAGTGAAGATATTTCCTTTTCAAGCGCTTCTGATACGGATAGTTTAATCAGTGTATCAAAAAGGATCTCTTTTTTCCTATCGTCAGTCATATTAACCTTCCTCCTTCAGAAGCTTTTGCTTTAAGGCTCTTCGCGCCCTGCTCAAACGCATCTTGGCATTTTCTTCGCTTATTCCTAGTATTTTGGAGATTTCCTTATTTGAATATTCAAACTCCATTTTAAGATAAAGTATGTCGGAATAATTTTTATTCAGTTTAGTTATTGCATCCGTTATTCTGGAACAAGCTTCCTTCGTTGTAATATTATCTAATACTGGTTCTTCATCTGATAAATAGTCGAGGTTATCATCAATGGATACTGTTTTACTGCGATTTTGATGTCTTAAAAAATCAAATGCAATATTCCTAACTATAATAACAACGAATCCCCTTGTTTGATAACAGTTAATTGTTTTTATTTTATTAAGATTATCTATTATTCGTATAAAAGCTTGGATTACTGCATCCTCCGCAAGATAGTGGTCATGCAAAATGCTTTTAGCTATGTAAAGCATGGTACTGCTGTATAATCTATAAAGCTCCGCAGCTTTTTCTCGGTCATCATCATTTTCTATTGCCATTATTATTGCAAACAAACTAATTACCCCTTGTATAATTCAACATCTGATATGTATACGCTCCATGTTATGCAAAATCATAATTTAGGATTGCTTCCCAAAATTTCTATTCTCTATATGTATTTTTTATTAACTAACCAGCCCTTCAAACCATCTCTAATTATTTTACCTTCCCCATCTAACTATTTCTGTTCATATACCATGCCATTACACTAGGCACATCTCTTGACAATAGCACCACATAGCAGCATCTGTTACTTTATATACTTCTATCGGCCTAATATCCATTTTAATTAATTCCTCTGCCAACCCCATTGTCACATCTGGCATCTTTTTTAATTATTGAGAAAATTCAAACCTCATACTCTTTTTACTCGAAATCATTGAATAGAATCTTGTAAAATAAATTGCAATGTTTTATATTGAATTTATCAGATGTGGTGAAGCTCTGCGGAATAACAATCTTTTCAGAATCTTCATGTAGGGGTAGTACAGGGTTCTTCCCACATATGTAGAGCTGCTCTTGCCACTACCAGTTCTTCAGCAACTCTACAGTGCTCAACTTATTACAAGAAATCAAAAATGAAATAAAAACCCTGCAACTTTATTAATCACATTCTAAATGTTTTGAAATAGAAAGATAGAAATACTTTTCTATAGGTGATTTTATGAGCTATTTTACAAATCTTATATTTAAACATGGACTTGTTGCAATGTTTTTTATCATTCTCATTGAATACGCATGTTTTCCTATATCTAGTGAAATTGTCCTGCCCTTTTCAGGTGCAATTGCATCCATGCAACATATAAATTACTTTGTTATTCTTCCTGTAAGCGTAATTGCCGGTTTACTGGGCACCAGCTTTTGTTATACAGTAGGCAGAATTGGAGGAGGTGCTTTAATTGAGAAACTGGTAATTAGGTTTCCCAAAGCAGGAAATGGGATACAATCTTCCGGGGAAAACTTTGCAAAATATGGTGGATTTGCTGTTTGTATTGGTCGCCTCATACCTATTTGCCGCACCTATATCGCATTTATAGCAGGTGCTGCAAAGCAAAATCCAGTTACCTTCCTGGTGTGCTCTTTTCTGGGAATTACCCTATGGAATTCAATTTTAATAGGATTGGGATTTGTCTTATGCGATAAATGGAGTTTAGTTAGTACATATTATGACAGATATAAAGATGTGATTCTTCCCCTACTGGTTTTAATCACATTAATGACTATTTCCAGGGCTAGAAAAAAGAAAAATGAAGAGCTAAAAAATAAATAAGGGCTATTGTAAAACTGTCATTCCTATGAAAGCATGTCATTCTGAGCGTAGCGAAGAATCTCATTTTTAGTGTGAGATTCTTCGAGCATATTCAGTAAGCTGAATTTGCTCTCAGAATGACAGCTTTTATTTGCTCTCAGAATGACAGTTTTTATTTTGCTCTCAGAATGACATTTTTATTTTACAACAGCTTCTTCCCCAATAAGATTAAGTTATGTATCTTTATTTTTTATTCTTTACTAAGACTGTGGTTTTAGATGTATAAGTCTTTCCGCCTCCATAAACTTTCGTAGTAATGGTTGCCTTACCGTCTTTTTTAGCAGTAATCTTACCTGTTTTACTTACTGTTGCAATGGATTTTTTATTTGAGCTATATGTTACTTTATATCCTGGCAGATTGTTGGTAACCTTTAATTGGTAAGAGCTATTCTTGTATAATGTCTTTTCAGTTATTACTTTTGGTGGCTGGATATTTTCCAAAGTAAGTAAATGTTTAGACCCACGGTTTAAACCTAATTGAACCACTCCGTCTTTACCTACTTTAGTATACTTACAAGGTTCTAATTTTTTTGTTTCTTCATTGTAATAATATAAGTATACATATTTATCTTTATACTCTTTACCTGCCTTTAATTGAAGTTCTGCCTCAAATGGGAATACTCCTTTATGTGCTGGTTCAAATTGTATAATCTGTGTAACTTTTGTCAACTTATTTGATTTTTTCAACTGATTTACTGCTTTGTTAATAGAATTAACTTGTTCTTTACTATCTAATTTTGCAACCATTAAATCAAAACCTTTTATTGATTTGCTAATATCCTTTATTGTTTTACCATGGATGGTCCAGCTATAACCTTCCATTTCAAGTAATAAATCAATATTACTTCCTTTTAATGCTTTTAGTGTTTCTGCTGGAAGAGTTGTATTTTGGTTCATATTAATAGCAATCTTAACAGGTTTTGACTTTTTATCCGATTCTTTTAGGGTAGCTTTTATTTCTTCATTCACAGCTTTCCATCCGGTAGCACCATCTTTTCCTATTATTTCCGGTTCTTTTATTGGAATTACTGGTGTTGGCGTTGGAGTTGGCTGTTGAGTTATGTCAGGTTCTTCAGGGGCAGATGTCGGTG
>CALDJN010000403.1 GCA_937901695.1 uncultured Anaerocolumna sp. | reverse complement strand
GCCATGGAGTCCTTGTCGACCCTTTTGGGCTCAGAATGACAGCTTTGCAATTGTCCGTTCTTGCCATGGAGTCTCTGTCGGCCCTTTTGGGCGCAGAATGATAGTTTTGTAACAGTTCCATGCTTTAAACAGATTAGTGTGAAAGAAAATAAGAAAGAAAGGTAACCACATATTTTATTATTTCACATTTTATGTGGCAGTATCGTAAGCATTTACGATAAAATATGGGTGTTAAATATGAGAAAAAATAGTATTAAAAATACAAGAATTAATGGTGAAGTCCAGCGAGAATTAAGTATGTTAATCAGTAGAGGAGAAATAAAAGATCCTAGAATAAACCCTATGACTTCTGTAGTTGCAGTGGAAGTAGCACCTGACTTAAAACATGCAAAAGTGTATATTAGTGTACTAGGTGATGAAGAATCCAGAAAATCTACTTTGGCTGGATTAAAAAGTGCAGCGCCATTTATCAGAGGTCAGTTAGCCAAAACCATTAACTTACGTAATACTCCTGAATTAACATTTATTATGGATCAATCCATTGAATATGGTGTAAATATGTCTAAATTAATCGATGAAGTTAATCGTGGAAATTCTGCAGAAAAAGATGCAGAAGATGAAAACCATGGTTTAAAAGAAGATGGAAGCGATGATTTGAAAGCAGATGGAAACGATGATTTAAAAGAAGATTTAGACAAATAAGTAATAATAGGTTAATACAAAAGCATTCATATATGGTTCATTTTGAAAGGCAGATGATAGAATGAAAAAAATATTAGAAGAATTGAAAGATGCGAAAACAATAGGCATAGTTGGTCATGTAAGACCAGATGGGGATTGTATTGGCTCCTGTATGGCACTTTCCCTTTATTTAAAAAACAATCTTTCTAAAGATAGAACCATTGATGTATATTTAGAACCAATTCCAAGCAAATTCTGGCTATGGGAAGAAGCTAAGTTAGTGAAACAAACAAATGATAATAATATAAAATATGATTGTTTTATTGCTCTTGATGCTGGCAGCAAGGAGCGTTTGGGATTCGCGGAAACATATTATGATGAAGCCAAAACCAAGATTAATATAGATCATCATATTAGCAATAATGGCTTCGGAGAAATCAATCATATCATAGATAATTCAAGTTCTACCTGCGAAGTTTTATTTGATTTATTTGATGAGGATAAAATCGACTTAGAAGTTGCAAAAGCTCTTTACTTAGGACTTATTCATGATACTGGCGTGTTTAAACATTCTAATACAACGGAAAAAACCATGAATATAGCAGGTAAATTAATAGCAAAAGGTGTTCCATTTTCTAAAATGATAGATGAGACCTTTTTTCAAAAGGATTATATACAAAACCAGATATTAGGGCGATGTTTATTGGAAAGTATACTTGTCTTAGATGGTAAATGTATTGTATCTACTTTAAGAAAGGATGTCATTGACCTTTATGGAGCAGTACCTGCTGACTTGGACGGAATTATTGACCAGCTTAGAATTACAAAGGGTGTAGAAGTTGCAATTTTTCTATACGAGTCAAAACTTCATGAATTTAAAGTTAGCTTAAGAGCAAATGGAAATGTTAATGTAAGTAAAATAGCTGCCTTATTTGGCGGTGGTGGACACATTAAAGCGGCTGGATGTACCATACAAGGTTCCGCTCATGATATAATCAATAATTTAACTTATCAAATTGAAGATCAATTAAGAAACTTATCATGTAATAACCAAGCTTAATCGTTTATAAAATAAGGTATAAAAATCCAGCAAAACTCCCTGATGATGTTAACTACTGCAGCCTGGAAAAAGGAGTTAAAGAATTGATTAACGGAATAATTAATGTATATAAAGAAAAAGGGTATACCTCTCATGATGTGGTTGCAAAATTGAGAGGTATCCTAAAACAAAAAAAAATTGGACATACTGGAACATTAGATCCAGATGCAGAAGGTGTTCTACCCGTTTGCTTAGGAAATGGTACAAAATTATGTGATATGTTAACAGATAAGAATAAAACCTATGAAGCAGTACTTTTACTGGGACAGATTACAGATACTCAGGATGTTACGGGAAGGATTCTTTCAACAAGTGAAGTAACTGCTGATAGAAAACAAATAGAAGAAGCAATATTAAGTTTTATAGGTGAATATAATCAACTGCCGCCTATGTATTCAGCAATTAAAATCGGTGGTAAAAAATTATATGAACTAGCCAGAGAAGGTAAAGAAGTAGAAAGAAATACAAGGCAAGTTTGGATACATAATATCCAGATACTGCAGTTTGATGAAATGAATCATCAAGTAAGAATCCGGGTGGAATGTTCCAAAGGGACTTACATTAGAACTTTATGTCATGATATCGGAGCAAAGCTCCAGTGTGGTGGCTGTATGAAAAGCCTATTAAGAACGAAAGTTGGGCAATTTACTTTAAGGGACAGTCTAAAGCTGTCAGAAATCAGTGAAAAGGCATTAGATGGTAACTTATTAGATTATTGTATTCCTGTTGATGATATGTTTCCTGATTATCCTAAAGTAACTGTAAAAGAAGAATTTTGTAAATACATTTATAATGGAAATAGTTTTAATACAAAGCATATATCCGAAACAGTAAATATTGAAAACCATGCCCAAGTTCGAGTTTATGATAGGCTTAATACTTTCGTTGGGATTTATGGGTTTAATCAAATAGATGAGATATTTAAACCTATAAAGATGTTTTTATAAGGTGCAATTAGAAAATATGGTTGAAAAATAATTTGAAAATCTACATATCTGACTTGCATACAACCCAGATATGTAGAAAGAGGTTAGTGTGAAAGTTAAAATTTTCACACGGTAAATTTGTGCTTGCGCTCAAATTTAAGGGTATTGGAAGTATGGAGGATTTACATGAAGTACATTGCAGGTGTAACAGATTTTAATTTTAGAAATAGCGCTGTATCCTTAGGTAAATTTGATGGAATACATCTTGGCCATCAACTTTTGTTAAACAAAGTACTGGAATTAAAAGAGCAGGGATTTCAGGCTGTTATGTTTACCTTTTTATATAATCCTCGAAACCTTTTTTCAGATAAGGAAATTGAATTAATCTGTACAGAAGAAGAAAAGAAATATCTTCTGGAACAAAGTGGTTTCGATGTGTTGATTTCTTATCCTTTTACAAAGGAAACAGCCGCCATGGAACCAGAGGATTTTATTAGAGAAGTTTTAGTTGAAAAATTAGATGCAAAAGTTATTGTAGTAGGAAGTGACTTTTGCTTTGGACATAAACGCAGGGGCAATGTAGAGCTACTAAGGGAAAAGTCTAAGGAATATGGCTATGAACTTATAGTATTTGATAAAATGAAAATTGACAATCAAGTTATTAGCAGTTCTCTTATCAGAAGCAATATAGCAGAAGGGGATATGGAACAGGTTACTAAGCTTTTAGGAAGACCATTTTCTATCATTGGGGAAGTAAAGCATGGCAGGAAAATTGGACGAACCCTAGGATTTCCTACCACCAATTTAATACCTCCTGCCTCTAAATTATTACCCCCAAACGGAGTATATGCTTCCATGACTTCCATCAATGGTGTAAATTATCCCGGATTAACCAATATAGGTTATAACCCTACGGTAGGGACTACTCCTGAGAAAAGAGTAGAAACCTACATATTTGACTTTGATTCAGATTTATATGGTTCTATCATAGAAGTTTCATTATACGCATACGAAAGACCAGAAATATCTTTCCAATCTGTAGAAGAATTAAAGAATCAAATGAACAAAGACATAATTTATGGACGTAAATTCTTTTCTAAATAAAAAGTTAGCTTATTAAGTAGGACGCTTTGCCTAATATAGGTTATGCAGACCTTAGAGAGTAGCCATGGTATATATTTCTTGTTCCGTTGATAAATTCTATGGTTCTAATACGATAGGAATCGCTTAAAACATATTTAAAAATTGCGAACTCCTCGGCTTCGCCTCGTCAAAC
>CALDJN010000402.1 GCA_937901695.1 uncultured Anaerocolumna sp. | reverse complement strand
GTCTACTCTCTAAGGTCAATTTAGGTTTATGAGGGCAAAGCTGTGTATTGAAATAGGGTAATGCTTCCACTTTTTAAAAATTTAGTAAGCCTTGATATTATCAATATTTTTTAATAAACTTTTTCGGCTCCAATTGCATCTAAATTTATGTCATTTTTACAAAATGCTTGGTTCGCAGCTCCATACTACAGTAAAGCAAATGTTAGTCTAAAGCTCTATTAAAATAACATTCTCCAGAAACGTCATTGCTTTCTTATAATTTTAGTGTAATATAATGGTAAGAGCAAAAAAGAAATACATAAAAAATACTAACTAATAAGAGAACATTAAAATTTATGGGATTAAAACTTTTTCTAAGATGATTTTTAATAAAAAAAAGCAATTAATGATGAGTGAGTGGTCTTATAGTTACGAATATACACCCAAAACTTTGAGAGAGGAGGAAAATATAAATAAACTTTTAGCGGCTATTATCATATAATTCAAGTCGTAATTATAGTTTAATTATTATGGGTGTCATATATATTTTTTTACAAATGAAAGGGGAATATACATGAGAAAAAGAAAAAAAGTTTTAGGTATGCTTTTATGTATGGGACTAGTTTTGATGCTTATAACTCCTAAGTACATTGCTTTTGGAGCTAATAATGATTTAGAGCCAGAGTTGAAAAGTGAGTTAGGAGAGGCAAAAGAAGATAAGAATGATTTTTTAAAGGATTCAGGATTAGATAATATCTTAAAAGAAGAGAATATAAAAGAATTTAATGGAATTAATAATGAAAAGAAACAGATAAACAAGAAAAACTTTGATTAAGAATTTCAAAAATTCAAACAAAAAAAGAAGGAAAATAATAAAAAGGTAAAGTCTATTAAAAAACATAAATCTCCAAAGTTAGAAGATACCTACGATTGGAATGCTCTGCTTGTCAATGTAAACGAAGATACTCTGGGTAACTCAGGAGTAGGTCAAAAGGTTAAAATAGCTGTCATTGATTCAGGTATAAATTATTCTACAGATATTAATGTTATTGAACGTAAAAATTTTATTCCTGGGGAAGATGAAATTTCTGTTCTTTTCGAAGATTACACAGGTCATGGTACCAGTATTGCAGGCATAATTGCTGCTAATAATAATGACGTTGGTATTACTGGAATAAATCCAAATGTTGATTTATACTCTGCAAGAGTGCTTGACCAAACAAATACTGCACCTATCAACAGAGTTGTAGAAGCAATTGATTGGGCTATTGAAAAACAAGTACATATTATCAATATCAGCTTTACAACATCAACAAACTCACCAGAATTAGAATCAGCAGTAAAGAGAGCATATGATGCAGGCATTTTATTAGTTGCAGCTGCAGGTAATAATGGATATGTGGAATATCCGGCAGCTTATCCAGAAGTAATTGCTGTGGGTTCAGTAAACAGTCAAGGTCAAGTGAGTTCATTTAGTACACCTGGAACGCAAGTAGAATTAGTTGCACCCGGAGAACTGATTACGTCTACCGATGTATTTGATACTTTAGCTACGCATTCTGGGACAAGTTTTGCAGCACCACATGTTACAGCCATTGCATCAAAATTATGGGAAAAAGATTTGACCTGTTCTAATAAATTTATCCGCTGTGTATTAGATATCAGTGCTAATATGTATGGAGAAATTGAAAATTGTGGATATGGCTTAGTCGATTATGATTTTGCATGCAAAGTATATGAGTATCTGAAACCAATTGCAAAAGACAGTAAATCATTTGAAGCTATAATGCAGTATGCGATAGAAATCTGTGACATATATAATCCGTCAGATATCCCTGTTTCAGATGCAAATATTGATATAGTTGAGGGAGCATGGTATTTAGATAAAAACAATTATTATGCCCATAGAACAATATTTGATGGGTACAACGTAAAAAATACTAATGGCAGAGCACTTATTATGGCAGGTTGTAATATTGCAGATAATGGTAGTTCAACATTAGATGGTATGACCCTTAATCCTTACTTTCATGGATATTTATTTTATAAAAATGGTTCAATTCAGGAAGAATCAAATTACATCGCAGGTGGAATTTATTTAACTAGAATTGCACAGGCAATGATGTCCGGAACTGTATATAATAGTTATTCCAGTCATATTGAAACTAGTAATTATACTTTAAGAAACACAATTGATAATACATATATAAATAAAAACACAGGGAGAAAGTGGTCTGATGTAAAAAATGCAATCGACGGTTATCCTTATGATAAGCAAACAGGAAGTACAGATATAAATGCGTCGTTTGATCCAAATAATAGAATACATCGTGCATTGGTAGTCTATGGAATGGGATTGCATTCATTTGCAGACATCTTTTCTCATAGTTCAGTTTCAGCTGTTGATAGTAAATTAGTTTTGCATACGACAACTTCTTATGATAATATAGGTTATAAGAATGCAGCTGATAATGTAGATTTTATTCCACAAAGGTATGCTGCAGCATCACATGTTTGCAGAAATGCTCTTGAACTAATTAGCAGTATGCCAGCTGGTTCAAACCAATCTAATACAGATTACAGTAATTATAAAGCGTGTGATATTTCAATATTTGATTTAAGTGGAACAAATTATGCAGACTATTTTAAAATTGCTAATTTCAAAAAGTATGCAAATAATGTTTGCAATGTTAGCAGCTTATTCAAAGATACTAATACATATAGTCCTTACTTTGACCTATTAGATGCTGGAACATTTTACGATCCTCATAAAGGAATGTATTATAATCCTGAAACAGGCACTTATCAGTAATATAGAGGGTATGTTAATATAAAATAGCATTGCTTGATAGTGTACTTCACTATCAAGCAATGCTATGATTGGAGGGTAATTTTTGAAAAAAAAGGTTGGCAAGTTATTAATTATTTTATTATTCATACTTCTTTTTACATTCTCTTGTAGTAAGAATAATAAACAAAAACAAATAAAAGAATTGAGTGAGTCAGAAGAAGAATCGTCGGAAGAACTAACAAAGGAACCAGCAAAAGAACCAACAAAAGAACTAACAGAAGAACCAAGAAAAGAACTAACAGAAGAACCAACAAAGGAACCAGCAAAAGAACCAACAAAAGAACCAACAAAAAAGCCAACAGAAAAACCTACAGAAGGGTCAACAGGAGAAACGACAGAGAAACCAGAAAATAAACCAACAAGCACATCAGATAACCAAGATATTAAAATTAATAAATCAAATTTTCCTGATAGTAATTTTCGTGGATATGTATCCTTAATGGCAGATAGTGATAATAACGGAGTACTTTCTTTAGATGAACGAAATGCAATTTTAACGATTAAGGATACGAATTATGACCCAGAAGCCTCAGCCGACTATAATGATGCACATGGAGATGCTACCTTTGATGGAGAGAAATGGTATGAACTGCTTAGCAATACCGAATCTTTTGAGGGTATACAGTATTTTCAAAATTTGTACAGAATAGATATTAGCGGAATAAAGTTAAAGGAAGTACATTTAGACAATCCCAATCTAGAAGTACTTTCATTGGATTGTAGAAACCTTTCTGACTTAACAGTTGGACATTGTCCAAAGTTAAGACTGCTTTATATTGGTCCCTCAGCTTTACATGATATTGATTTGTCAGACACCGAACAACTAGAGAGCTTAAGTATTGGTACAATTAAATATTCAATGTCAGACATACTAAAGAATAAAAACCTTGAGAGATTGTTTTTTAAAGTGCAAGATGCAGATACTTTAAATAATAATTTGAATGAATTAGAAAAGTTAAAATCATTAGGTATAGGAGGTGACTGTTCAGTTAAGGAATTAAATTTAACTAAGCTAAAAAGTTTAGAAGAAATTGGTGTAAATATGAATGTACAAATGCTAAATCTTGAGGGATTAAAAAATCTACAAGAAGTAAGCATTCAAAAAGTACAAGACATAGATGTTACTGGATGTATTAACCTAAGAGGTGTTTTTACAAATATGAATGAAGATATTACAAAATTGGATTTAAGTACAAATGAGAATTTGCAGAGGGTAAATTGCAGAGGTTCCTCCATGAAAGAAATTATATTACCTAATGATAAAGTTTACGTAGATGGGAATGAGGATTTAATCATACACTATGCCAGTGATTTGGATGAAGGGTAGGATTAATTATAAAATCAAATCTTTTATAATACTACCTAAAATGATATTTAAATCTGTAAATAATGTGATTTATAGATTTTGGTATAAAGATTTACTAAATTGTTTTTCATAAGAGTGCTACAATAAGACTTTTCGTCATAAAGTAACACTCTGTTTATTAAAAATTATTCTGAAAGTTATATTTATATTGTTTAACTAGAATTGCACAGGCAATGATGTCCGGAACTGTATATATTAGTTATTCTGGTCATATTGAAACGACTGGATATTCAAAAGGTCAATAACTTTAAGAAATATTCAAAGATAGAGGTTGTATGATACCCATTACTATGCAATTAAATTGAACATAGAAGCAAAATCCACCAATTACCTGTTTGAACCTACAAAAGGTGTATTCGATTCAAATTTGGTAGTGCGGGAATGTATATAGCATGAATATTTTAGATGCAGTTGGAACGGATATATCCGGACTACATCCATTTTTATCCATTAATGTCATTTGAAATAACGGTCTAATAGCTGAAAAATTACTAAAAGATATTGATATTATCAAGGCCCGCTAAATTCTCAAAAAAACATTATCTTATTTCAATTCACAGCTTTGCCCTCATAAACCTAAATTGACCTTAGAGAGTAGGCATGGGATATATTTCTAGTGACTTTGAGAAATTCGTTATGGTTCTTATAGGATAGGAATCGCGCCAATATTTAAAAATTGTGTGTTGAATAATAGGTGCTTGCACCTATTATTTACGTGGCGAAGCCGAGGAGTTCGCAATTTTTAAATATGTTTTAAACGATTGCTATCGCATTAGAACCATCGAATTTTTCATTGGAACAAGAAATACATCCCATGTCTACTCTTTAAGGTCTGAACAGCCTATATTAGGCAAAGCGTACGTACTTAATTAATGCGATAACTTTTTATTGCCTATATTCATTGTTTTTTCCCTTAATTTTTATCCTCCAATAAAATTTATGATTGGATATTATTATCTCATCGTTTTCAGATAATTTATATAATTTGTGGTTAGTTAATCGTATACCATTTAGAAACGTACCATTGGTTGAACCTAAATCTATCAGATAAATGTCCTCCTTTTCTTTCATTAATTTAGCATGTCTACGGCTTACAGCCTGATCTTGTATTCTATGGTTCACGCCAGTAGCAAGTTTCCCAATTATGAATGGGAATTCTCCTACTGGTATTTCAACATTACTGGCAGAGCCACAGGATTCTAAATAATATTCCTTTTTTGGTGTTAGGTCTGCCAGTATGATAGTCTTTTCAGAGTCCTGTTCTTCTTCCTGCCACAGGACTATGGTATCTTCCTGCCCCCCATCCAAATTACCTTTGTTACCCTCGCCATTACCTTTTTCTATCCATAAGTCACTTTCTGCTATGATATCTGACTGTACTTGGGTGGCTGGGTTTAACTGTGCTTCTTTTTCCCTAATAGATTGTATTTCAGATTGTTCTTTATATTGTACTTCAGATTGTTTCACATATTGTTTCTCATATTGTTCCTCATACTGTTCTTCATGTTGTACTTCATATTGTTCCTCATACCGTTCTTCATATTGTTCTTCATATTGTTCTTTATATTGTTCTTTATATTGTTCTTTATATTGTTCTTCATATTGCGGTTCTATATCTATGTTTGACTGCTTGTCCATATATAACTCTCTATGATTTTTCATTTCCAATACTTCTTCCAGATTAGGTTCTATATATTCTACACTGGTAACCATTTTAGTAATCTTATTATTAGAATTAAATAGTTTACTAAAGACATAGATTTCTATAGAACATATTATAAGTATACAACCAATCAGTTTTACACTATCTATCTGAGTTCCAAAAGCATTATGTAAAAGCTTTAAATTTACAATTATTAGTAGTAGGATAACCCCAAATAAAACTGCTCCTAAAGCTATTACATATGTTTTCTTTTCATATACCAATACCTCTTTATCACTTTGAACCTCTTCTATGAATGGATAATCATTTCCTTGAATTCCATCATTCCTACTTTTTAAATATTTATTATCTCCCTCTGTTTCAAGTATTTTATTATCATTATTAATACCGTTATTTTTATTTTTTGGTTTCTCCGTCTTTCCCGGCTTGTTTCCAAATAGAGAAGTAAGTATGGGACTATTACTAACTATATCTTGCAATATATAATTTTGGTTTACATGGTTATTAATTTTATTTTTATTTTTGCTGTATTTTTTATCTATACTTTCCTTAACATCTACGCTCTTCTTATAGCATTTAGTTGCTTTTGAATCCTTATTTATTTTTATGTCTTTATTTTGCTTTGAGTCTTTATTTTGCTTTGAATCTTTATATTGTTTTGAGTCTTTATTTTGTTTTGAGTCTTTATTTTGCTTTGAATCTTTATATTGTTTTGAGTCTTTATATTGTTTTGAATCTTCATAGTTACCTGTATTATAATCGGGATATTTTCCAATACCCTTATCCTGTAATATGGTATTATGATTTATAATTTCCTTCCCCTTATTATCCTCATTTCTAATATCCGATTTTTCGCCTTGTAGTGGGATTTTCTTCTCAAGTTCATTCATTAGTCTTTCATAAGTACAATCTTCTTCTCTACTTTCTTTATATAATCCATATGTTAATACTACTGCATTTTCATCCTTATAATCTACTTTGTTCATTAGGTATTCCATAAATTTGCTAAACTGGGTTAACATATTTGTTTGATATCCATCAAGATAGCACATATAAACCATATCCAGATTATCTCCAACAAAAATATATTCTGGGTCTATGATAAAATCATTTTCTGAAAGCAAATATTCACCGCTTCCATTAATAGTTTTTAAAATACCTCCAAGTAATTTCTTTACATCCTCATATTGCAGAGATTTGTTTTCATAAGCAGATGCTAATGATTTCTTGTTATTAATGTTATAATAAAATAAATCTATTTGATCAATATACTTTAACTCAACTTTTAGCAACCCTTCAATGGTATTGTTCAATAAAATTTTGGTTCTATATCCACATGTATAATCTTTTATACCTTTTACTACCAAGTAATTATTATGAATATCTCTTACATACTCTGCATGTAACATAATCTCCACCTCATCTTACATTTCACTATTTATATAAACCAATTAACCTTTGTAAACTTTGTAATATCTCATCTATGAATTCTACTTTTTCAGCTGCTCCTGAAAAGACCTCAAAAATTCGTATAAACTCCACTGAATGGTGAATTTCTATTTTATTTTCATTGGTAAATGATAATCCGCCATTAGTAAAAAGTTGTTTTACTTCTCTAAATGGAATATCCATATGTCCACCCTCCAATATATGAATCATATTAGAGGAGGCTGATACAGCAACGGAATCAATTTTTGTAATAAATAGACCTGTATTTAATTGTTTCTTAAGGTATGTATTTATTTTATTTTCCTTTTCCTTAAAATCAGTAAAATAAGGATAAAGGAAAGACCGATTTTGATGACTGGAATAATCTATAAGTCCGGTTTCTAAACCCGTTTCAAATTGAATTAGCTCCCGTCCTCTAGTAGCAGTATCATCAATGATGGATTGTATTTTTACCTTATCATGTAAATAGAATCCCAAATACAATAATCCTATTATAATAAAAAGAATAATAGGAAGAATTAAGGCAGCTTCTACTGTATAGCTGCCTTTCACTGTTGATTTACCCAAATATCAGCACCCCCATGTAGCCAAAAAGCAGAAATGGTACAAAAGGAATGGCTTTCTTTCTCCCTGCCAATCTAAATGACAATAAAACAATGGAGAATATGGCAGATCCGAACAAGCTAATCAGAAGGAGCATGGCATTCCTCGAAAATCCAAGGCATAACCCCGTAATACATACAATTAAGCCATCGCCAACACCAATTTGACCCTTAGTAATAAAACTAATACAAAGCAGGAGAAGCCCCAAGCTCATTCCTCCAAGGTGGTATAAGATATTGAATTCTCCATTCCATACTGTACTGATTAATACCACCAAAAAACCAGCTAATATTAAATAGATATTAATCCTTTTCTTTTTCATATCCTGCATGCTGCATAAAAGCAGCCATAGGAATAAAATAATAGAAATAACAATTTGTAATTGATTCATAAATCCCCTTTCCTGATTTTTAAAGCGAAATGCTACTTACCACATCTTTTACACAGGCTTCTATCGCCTACTTCTGATTTGGGAATTGCCTTAATGGTTCTTTTTAAGCCACTGCAGCTTAAACTTTTATGATAACGGTCACCATAATCAGTAATGTAAACTTTATTATTCTCCAGTTCTATCTTATATTTATCACATATTTCGCATTCTTTATATTTTCCTCCGGAATCGTTTCGCAAATTCTTAATCGTGTCCATGGAAGCTTCTTTAATGGACAAAGTTAAATGACTGCACTCTTTACTTAAGTGGTATACAGTGCCATGTTCCGTAATATAAACCATTTCTTCAGATGTTTCTGTATCATTTTCCGTTTCACTTTTTAATGCAGCCTTTGTACCACTCCACCCACGAAGCCTAACCCGCTGAACCATTGGTATATCATCCACTACAATAAAAAGTAGAGGCAGTTTTACTTTATAAACCAATATAATATCAACGGCATCCTCTTCTACCATAAAGCTGGATAAGTAGGTTTGAATTCCGGAATACCCGCCTTTAATACAAAATTGATTAATACGGTTTACATCAACATAGTCTTTTAATTTTATCTTATAAAAGCTGCTATCAATTGCTTTGGCTATAATACCCTCTGCACTGTTCCCTGCCTTGGTTCTTCTTTGACTTAAGTTCTCTGCCTTGGCTCTTTTTTCATCTAAGCTTTCTTTCTTATCTATGTAATCTTTTGTTACATTGCTTTCATCATCTTGATTTCGGGTACTCTTTTCTTCTAATGAATTTGCTCCATCCTTCCCCTCATAACCTTGTATGTAATCGTAAACATATGCATATTTTGCTGCAAAATATCCAGTCTCTGTAATTCCGTTTTGAAGATTTTCTTGCAGCCAAAGTATCTGTAGAAAGTAAATAATGGCTAATATAGCATAAATAAATATTGGCAGCACCAAAGCCGCTTCTACGGTAAGTAACCCTTTTAATTCTTTATTCTTTTTACTATAAATAATTTTAATCACTTCACTTTTAATCATTTAATTTATACCTAAAGGAAACTATTAAGAAACTATACTGCTTGCTGTACAATTGTATTATCTCTTCTAGGAACCGGGCTTCCGCTACTGCTAAGAAAATACTGCTTAATGTTTTTTCCTCTTTATAGAATGAATTGGGATATCCGTCCTTGTAATAGAATCATCACGCTTAACAGCACCACAATGAATGAAAGATTTATTGCGTGATAATTTTAAACAACTCCGAAGGAGTTGCTTGCTATGGTTCTTTCATAGCAATGTTATATTTGGATGAAATGCTTTCTTGGAGAGAGAAATTGTTTTTTATTTTTATATATTTTTAGAACCTGTAAGATAAGAACGGATATCCCAATCCATTCTATAAAGATTTCTATTTATTTAGTAGGAATACTCCTTAGTTATTTTAAATGTATATGAACTTTCCTTTGCATGAATCAACTCCCTTACAAAAGGTAAGGTAATAAATTTTTCTTCCATTTTAAATTCCCCATTGATGCACAAGCCATATAAACAATTTTGCATTAGAAATGAATCCTCATAACGAAGCTGCAGGTTTTCCTGAATTAAATCCATGGCTCTAAAACTTTTATTCCTTTGGCTTTCTATGAAAAGAAACATTCTTAAGTAATCCTTATAGCTTAAAGTAAGGAAACTCTTGTTTTCTTTTATACCCTCTGCCTTACTTTTTATAAATGTTTTACTGGCTAATATTAGTTCGTGGAGTTCTACAAGAATGTCATTCTTACCTTTTAGAAATGGTATTTCTTTACCCAGTAATAAGGCGGCAACATCCACCAAAGATTCTACAAAAGACCATATAAATAAAATTAATGTTTTTACTATGGTAACGAGAGCCGGAAGTCCTGTAAAGCCGACAAATCCTGCTGCCAGCAGTCTGGCATCACCATTTCTTTTTGCATCGCTCATAAGGGATATTACATTCATTATGGTTCGAATCAGTAAAATTCTTATAACGATTGCTTTCAGGTTATCAAAATCCTTACTTTTTCCCATAATGATATATTCAAGTTCATAATCCAAAGAAGTAAGGGTATCTTCTAATTCCTTTTCATCATAATACTTAAAATGTTCCAAAAGGTATTCTTGAAATAAAAGGATTTCGCCTATTTCCTCCGGAATACCACCTGTGCTTATGGCTCCATTTAAATTATCATAGGTATTTGTAATGGATTTTGTTCCGCTTTCCAAATTCACATGGGTATATTCCTGGGATATATCACTTGGCTCCTTACTCTCCTTAACTTTTAACATAGCAGAAGGTAAGCCGGTCTTGTCTAATTCTTTATCTGACAATACCTCCATATCTCCTATTACCAGTCCCATAATGCCATTTTCAGCAAGGTTTCTGACACTTTTAAAAAAGTTTTCACTTTCTTCCGGTTCTTTTAAACCTGTATAGTCAAAAGTCAGATAATCGTATTTATATTGTCCCACTGCACTCTTCATATTCTGAAAGGAGATTTTAGCTTGCAAAAGTTCTTCTTCCGTTGGTGAAATATTAGAAATCAGAAAACTCCTTGCGTTATTGATAACGCCCTGATTGGAAGTAAGAGTATTTTTCATTCCTTCAAAATTATATCGTTCCAGCCCATGGTTTTCATGGTTACTATTGCATTTGTATTTTTCCATAACCTGAAAATCTTCCAGTAAACCTTTATAAAATTCTTCATTGAGCTGCTCTTTACTTCTATGAAGTAAGGTTTCATATTCATTAATTTCACTGGTTATCTCAGTTTGTTTTTCAATTAAATCATCTGCTATTGGAATAGCTCTTTCAATGGATTTTAAAGTTCCATTCATTAGCCTTTCCAACCTGTTAACTTT
>CALDJN010000401.1 GCA_937901695.1 uncultured Anaerocolumna sp. | reverse complement strand
TTGATATATAATCAATGCTGAATTTAAAACTTTTTTTCTATTGGGAATATACATAGCGTGGAAAAGAAAAAAAGTTTTAAATTCAGCATTGATTATATATCAATCTATTCTTGGAGCAATACCCAATTACGTTGTAGCTTATTTGCTGGTATTTTTATTTTCCGTCACTTTGGGATGGCTTCCAGCAAGAGGGGCATACAGTACAGCAACGACCATGGGATTTAACTTGCCTTTTATCCTGGATGTACTAAGACATGCAGTGCTTCCAGTACTGGCATTCTTTCTTACTACGGTATCCGGATGGATTTTATCCATGAAAGCAAATTCATTAAGTATTCTTGGAGAAGACTATATCACCTATGCACAGGTACGGGGTCTTTCTAACCGGAGAATTTTATTAAGCTATCTCAGTAAGAATGCAATACTTCCAATGATAACCAACTTAGCTCTCAGCTTTGGTTTATTATTTGGCGGCTCACCTTTAATTGAAAATTTATTTTTATACCCTGGAGTAGGATATTTCTTAAATAATGCAATTGCAAAACGTGATTATACATTAATGCAGGGGATGTTCTTTGTAATTATTATCATGGTGGTAGCATCCAGCTTAATTGCAGAACTTCTCTACAAATATTTAAACCCAAGACTTAGAGAAGGTTAAATTTAGGGCTGCAGAATCCCTGATATTTAGATACATAGGAATGGAGAAGAGATGTCGCAAAGCGGCATCTTGTTGGAAGGTTGGAAGAAAATATACATAAAGGAAGGATGCCACGAAAAACTTCTTTCAACTACCTGTTGGTGGCAGTATCACATCTATGGCAGATATGATATGTAATGGAGTACAAAAATGAAAAAAGGTGAGAAGAATTATAAATTAAAAAATGCTGGTGGAATGAAAGAAATTCTCATAACCATTTGGAATAATAAGATGTCAAGGATAGGATTGATTATCCTCCTTGTTTTCCTTGGAATAGCAGTGGTTGGACCTATGGTGCTGGCAGAACCCAAGGCGGATTACCTACAAAGGCTCAAGCCACCCTCCAGGGAGCATATTCTGGGGACAGATTATTCCGGAAAGGATACCCTGGTTCAATTAATATTAGGCTCCAAAGACGTACTGTTAGTGGCATTCTGGGCGGGGGTAATATCCATCTTTATAGCATGTACTATTGGTATTCTGTCTGGAATGTTTGGTGGAAAGCTTGATGCAATTCTTATGATGCTGGCCAATGTAGTTGTAACAATACCAAGTTTTCCGGTAACCATGATATTATCCATGGTAATAAAAATTAATAATGCATTTATGTTTGGTGTATTGCTTAGTCTATGGTCATGGGCAGGGCTTGCCAAAGCAATCAGAGCCCAGGTTCTTACCATCAAGCATAAGGAATTTATCGAAGCCAGTAAAATACTTGGCTTACGAAAAATTGATATTATTATGAACGATATTATACCCAATATCATTTCCTATATAGCGGTAAACTTTATAGTGATTATGAAGGATGCAATTATGGCAAGCGTGGGACTGATGTATTTAGGATTGGTGCCTTTCCAGGGAAATCATTGGGGAATGATGATACAGCTTTCACTGACAGCAACCGGAGCGTTGATGGGCTCAGGAACTATTGCATACTTTTTGGCTCCAGTACTTGGAATCGTGTTCTTTCAATTAGGATGCTTCCTATTTGCATCCGGTCTGGATGAGGCACTAAACCCACGGCTAAGGGTATAAAATTACATACTGGCAGAGACCTTGAAAATAAAAGAAGTGGCATTATCCAGGACATATAGAAAGGAATAAATTATGGATCCAATCTTAGAAATTAAGAATTTATGTATTGATTTTCAAACAAACCGAGGGATAATACGTGCCTGTGATGATGTTTCAGTTAATTTCAATAGAGGAGATATCATAGGTATTATCGGAGAAAGTGGAAGTGGAAAAACTACTCTTGCTTCCGGCATTTTAAAAACCATACGTGCACCCGGCAGAATCGCCAGAGGTGAAATACTTTATCATACCCAAAAAGGCGAGATTATAGATTTGTTGAAATTATCCGAACATGAATATGCCAAGCACCGATGGACCAATATTACCACGGTATTTCAGGCAGCTCAGAATGTATTAAACCCGACCTTGAAGGTAAAAGATCATTTTATTGAAACTGCTATGGCACATGATACGGATAAGAAACTGACAAAGAAAAAGATACTGGAAAAGGCGGCTATGCTGCTGTCCCAGGTGAGGCTGGAAGAGAGAATCCTAAATAGTTATCCTCATCAATTATCTGGAGGAATGAAGCAGAGGACAATCATTGCCTTAAGCCTGCTATTGGAACCGGATATTATTATTTTGGACGAGCCAACCACAGCATTAGATGTAATTACCCAGTGGTATATTATTGATATTTTACGAAAAATTCATGAGGAAACAGGCATTACAATGATTTTTATGACTCATGATGTTTCTATTATAGGATCGGTGGTGGACCGGATTGGGGTCATGTACTGCGGGCAGCTGGTGGAGTATGGAAAGGTGGAAGATGTATTCAGCAAACCTTCCCATTCCTACACCTTTGGACTAATGAACGCTGTTCCATCTCTAAAAGACGATATTACAAAACGTAAAGCCATTACCGGTTATCCACCTAATCTATTGGAACTGCCCAAAGGATGCAGGTTTGGTCCTAGATGTTTTTTAAGTAATGACGGGGTATGCAAATCAGAAGAAATTAATATTACGGACATGATAGATGTGGGTAACGAACAGCTTACACTATGCCCTCATTGGAAGAAGGTGAAAGAGCAATGTCATTAATTGAATTGAACAATGTTGATATAAGCTTTGCATCAAAGGGTAAGAAAAAAGGTTCTGTCAATGCTTTGGTTGGTATGAACCTGACCATTGATGAGGGAGAAATCATTGCGGTCGTAGGAGAAAGCGGCTGTGGTAAAACTACCTTAGGAAAGGTGATTGCAGATATTTATAGGCCTACCAAAGGGGAAGTCCTTTTTCATGGAAAGGATATACATAAATTATCTAAGAAGGAATACCAGGAATACAGGCTAGGTGTTCAGATGGTTCATCAGGACTCCTATGCGGCACTTAATCCCAATAAGACAATTGCCCAGTCACTGATACTTCCTTTATTGCGCCACAAGCTTGCTAAGAATAATGAAGAAGCACTGGATATTCTGTTTGAGTATTTTAATGAAGTTGGTTTGAATCCGCCAGAGTTATTTCTTGAAAAATATCCTCACCAATTGTCGGGTGGACAAAGACAGAGAATCCTTCTTGCGAGGGCTTTGTCAGTGAGACCGAAGCTGATTGTAGCAGATGAACCGGTATCCATGGTTGATGTTTCTCTGCGAATCTCCCTCCTTAATTTAATGGCAAAAATGAATCAAAAGTATAAGATTTCATTTATTTATATTACCCATGATTTGGGAACGGCAAGATATATTGCCGCTCATGGCAAAATAATGGTTATGTATCTGGGAAGAATGATTGAAAGCAATAAGATACAGGAGGCAATAAAGAACCCCATGCATCCTTATTTTCAGGCACTGGTAGCAGCTGTACCAGAAGCGGATTCCCGCAGAAGCGAATTTGCAAAAGAACTTCCCCTGCGCTCACTGGATATGCCAGATTTGTTAAATCTTCCGGAAGGGTGTAAGTTTCATCCAAGATGCCCTTATTATAAAGATATCTGTATGCAGGAGGAACCCAAGTTGCGTAAATTGAATGGAGGGATAGTTGCATGTCATCGGGCAGAAGAATGCATGAAGAAAACAGAAACAGAAGAGTAGACATTGATTTAGAAGAGGTCGCTCATTTTGTGAATTATATCAGTATCTGTTCCGGAGCACTGTTAATCGTAAGCATTATAGCATTTTTACTAACTGGCAGCAGACCGGAAACAAACGTGATTTATTTTATGGTGATAGGCATTAATGCCGTAGCATTTATTGCGGGAAGGATTTTTAATAAAAAATATGGTGATAAGGAATAGGAAAGCAGAGATTTCATACACTGTTTTACTAATTTCAAATATTAAAAAAGGAGGGTAGTATGAAAAATCAAGATTGTTTTACAAATATGAAAAGTTTCTAATTTATAATCATAATTTTATTTGGAGGAGAGAACATGAAAATTAATTTTAAAAGGTTGCTAACATTAACTTTATGCACCGCAATGGCTATAACAGCATTAACAGGATGTAAATCATCCGATAAAAAGGGTAAGGAAAATGAAGAAACAAATGTAAGTACTGCTGGAAAAGAAGCTTCCGGCAATGGAGAGGTTATACTTCCTGCTATAGACAATGATCTTACCATGGTAGTTGAAGGTGAGGTAGATAAAACCAAAACGCTGACTACTTTGATTGATGCAGATTCATCACCGGCTTTTAATGGAAATCCTTATGATACTGCAGGTATCAACTGGTCCGTTCAGCCTTTGGTTTTCGATTATCTTGCATATTACGCACCATTTCCAGAGAGAACCTTTAAGACCTCTTTACTAGAAAGTTACGATTTTACAGATAAAGTTCTTACAATGAAGCTTTTACCGAATCTTAAATGGAGTGACGGTACAGACCTAAATGCAGATGACCTTATGACACAGTACTATTGTAGTGTGGGTAGAGGTACCATATGGAACTATATCGAAAAACTTGAAAAACTGGATGATTTATCTGTTCGCATTACCTTCTGTACAGAGAGTCCATTAGTACTAAATATTTCTCTCTACGTAGCAATTATGACTCCCAATGAAATTTACGGTGAATATGCAGAGAAATACAAAGAAATCGCAGAAAATGGAAGAACCTATGACGAAGCAGCCAATATGTATAAGATGACAGAAGAGGGCTCTGCTCAACTTGCAATTGTGAATGAAGAGCTGCTTAGTTATAAACCTGCTCCAAACGAAGCAGTATTCTCCGGACAATATGTAATTGATAAGTATAACACTTCAGAGGTTCTCTTTGTCGTAAACAAAAACTACAGGAAAACTCCTTTAATTGAAAATATCCGCGGCTTACGCGCTGGCAATCCTCAGGCATTTTCAACTGCTATACTGGCAGGAGAGTACACCGTTGAAAATGGTGGCTTGAATGTGGATATGTCAGCTCAGATAGACAAAAAGTATGCAGATACTATGAGAAAAGTATTTATACCTCAGATGTCAAGTATCGGTTATACAATGAATGTAAATAACTATCCTTTGAATATTCCTGAAGTAAGAAAAGCAATCTCCTTAGCAACGGACAGAAGAGCATTGATTTCCGTAGCTGAACCTGGAAGCTTTATGGGTGATACAAAGAACAGTCCATTGCTTCCTTCTTTACAGGACATTTATACCAATGAAGGTTTTATGGATACACTAACTGACTACGGCTACAATCCTGAGAAAGCAGAAGAACTTCTTTCCAGTATCGGTTGGAAAAAAGAAAACGGCAAATGGATGGATGATAAGGGTGAAACTCCTGTAATATCTATAGCTACCGTTAACACCTGGCCTTCTTTTATGATGACAGCAGAGGCAATGAGCACTATGCTTACTGATTTTGGTTTTAATATTGATTTTAAACCAATGGAATTTGGTGTATGGAATGATTTTACTAAATCAGATGAAAAGATGATTTCCTGCGTATTCATGGCAGGTGCAGATTCTTACGCACATCCTTGGGAAACTTACTATGGACTGTTTACCAATGTAAGAGCAGGATGGCCTAAGGTTGAACCAGGTAAGGATATTATTATGACAGCTCCTACAACAGGAAAAGAATATAATGTAACTAACATGCTCAATGAATTATTTAACGCAACAGACCCTAGCGATACAAAGAAACTTACGGAGGAATTTATGGTTCTGGCAAATGATTTGTGTGCCTATATACCTGTAATTGAAAAGACATCACCTCTTCGTATTTATGATCCGAAATTAAGCTTGGCTGATGCAGAATTAAATACGGTACAACAAAATTATTACTATTATGGAAACATTAACTCAATTATTGCAAAACTCCTTAAAGAGGACATGATTTACTTTACAAAATAATTATCAATTATTACGGGGCTGAGGCTTTGAGGGATGCAATCCCCTTATGGGAATCATTCATTCAGGCAGCAGCCCCAAATTATTGAGATTATGCAGCATGATAATGGAGGAATCAGATGAGAAGACTGCTTCTGCTATTTGGAAATATATTGCTGCAATATGGTTCAGAAAGGTGGAATAAGGGTTGATTAATAGAAACAACTTGACAACGGAAGAGATAAACCCATTATCCGTTGACATAGACCAATGGGATACAGCTGAGATAGTGGCAAGAATTAATGAGCAGGATAAAATTGTTGCAGAAGCGGTTTCAAAGGAAATGGAACCCATAATAAACGCTGTGGACAGCATTTATTATAGAATGAAAAAGGGAGGCAAATTATACTATATTGGTGCCGGAACATCAGGAAGGCTAGGTGTGCTGGATGCCTCCGAATGCCCACCTACATTTTCATGCTCCCCGGAGATGGTTCAAGGTTATATTGCTGGTGGTGATACCGCACTCCGCTATGCAGTGGAAGGTGCGGAGGATGATGAAGATGCCGGTTCAGAGCTAATAAGGGAAAAGAATGTTGGTAGTAACGATATTGTTGTAGGGATTACCGCCAGTGGGGGAGCTCCTTTTGTTGTTGGAGCTGTGAAGCAGGCAAAGGAATTAGGTGCATTGACCATAGCTCTGGTGAATAACAATTCATCTGTTATTAGTGAAATCTGTGATATTACCATTGCGCCAGTTGTTGGGCCAGAAGTTATATCAGGTTCTACCAGAATGAAGGCAGGGACTTCACAGAAGATGGTATTAAATATTATTTCAACAACAGTAATGATTAAGATGGGGAAAGTATATGGTAATCTGATGGTGGATTTAAAAGCAAATAATAAAAAATTGCATCAAAGGTCCATAAGGATGATACAAACCGCAACGAATATATCTAAACAACAAGCAGAAAATTATCTGGAAGAGGCCGGAGGACATGTGAAGTTAGCAATTATGATGATTAAATCCGGCTTATCCAAAAAACAGGCAGAACAATTACTTAATCAGAAGGATGGTCATTTAAGAGAAGCTCTTCGGAATTTAAAAAAGGAGTAATTTGAAAAGATAGAAAACCGGCTCAAGTTTAGGAAGAAGAAAAGAAGGGTAATGTAAAGTGTTTAAAGTAACCTATGAAAATCTGTAGCCTGAAAAAAGAAGATTGGACGTGATTATATGAAGGAGAATGTGGAGAGCTTTTTAAAGGACAGTGTAAAGGACAGTGACAGTATAAAGGGCAATATAAAGGACAGTATAAAGGAAAACATAAAGGAAAGAGTGGAAAGCTTCTTAAAGGACAGTATAGGGGAAAGAGTGGAAAGCTTCTTAAAGGATAGTATAAAGGAAAGGGTATTTACAGGTGCTTCTTATGCAATAAGAATAGGAGATAGCTTGACAGTAAATAGTGTTGGAACTTTAGGCGAAACAGAACAGTTAGTTGGTAATGATACACTTTTTGATATAGCCTCCTGTACAAAATTATTTACAAGCTTGGCATTTATACGTCTTATGGAGGAAGGCAAGGTGGCATTAACGGATAGGGTGGATCGTTACCTTCCAACCTGGAAGGGCTACCCAACAGGGGAAATAACCATGTTCCAACTGTTGACACATACAAGTATGTTACCTGCTCATATTCCCTTATATGAGATAAGTAAGGACAAAGAAGGTGCTTTAGAGGTATTAAAGCATATTCTTCCAAGAAAAAGTTCGGGAGTGGAATATTCCTGCCTTGGTTTTATTGTATTAGGCAGGGTACTGGAAGAAGTAGCAGGGCTGCCTCTGGAAGAAGTGATAGGTTGTTATATTACCCGTCCTTTGGGTATGAGTAATACTATGTATTGTCCTAATAAAAAGAATATTCCTAATATTATGCCAACAGAATATTGCGTGTGGAGGAAACGGCGTTTAATCGGTGAGGTACATGATGAGAATGCATATCACATGGGCGGAGTAAGCGGTAATGCAGGCATATTTTCCAATATAACAGATATGTGCCGTATGGCAGATGCTATGCTATGGAAAGAAGGGGAAGATAAGACGGGGCGCCTCCTTGATAAAAAAACAATTTCAATCATGACCAGAAACTATACAGGGGAGTATGGGGAAAACAGAGGGTTGGGCTGGTGTATTAAAAATATACCGGATATGACGGTAGGGGAATATTTTTCGGATAGCAGCTTTGGACATACGGGATATACAGATACCTCTATTTGGATAGACCCTGTTAAGGATAGTTATGCTATTCTGCTGACGAACCGGGTATATTATTCCAGAGATGTGGATAAGATTCGGCATGTGAGACAGATATTTCATAACTTGGCAATGCTGTAAAGGGAAGTTGACTGATTTGTGATATCATACTATATGAAATACAATTTCTCGAAATGATTTCATAATATATGGGGCTATAGTTAATTATTGCTGAAAGGGGCGACCATGAAAGCAGTGGGGATAGAAGCTATGAATGAGGGCTATAGTTATTTATTGCTGAAAGGGGTGGCATGAAGATGATTCATCAATATAAAGTAGAGGATACAGAAGGAATTATAAGTCTGTGGAACAGGGCAGCGGTAAAAATCGGATACAAGGAAATGAATATAGCCCGTTTTTCTGAGATATTTGCAGAAAATCCCTACTTTCATCCGAATCATACCTTTGTTATGAGGGAGGAGGGAGCTGTTGTTGGATTTGCATGTGGTTGTGTAGATGATGATATTCCATTAGGGAAAATAAGCGGATATATTACCTGTATCCTACTTGATGAGCAGCGTGAAACTAGTGATAATTACAGAAAATTTATGGATTTATTAGAGGAATCCTTTGCTAAGGCAGGCAGAGTACAATCCGATATTTTGTTTTTTAATCCAATGATGCTTCCATGGTATATTAAGGGAACAAATCATCATGAGCATAATAATGCCCCCGGTGTATTCAAGAACAGCCGGCTTTATAAGGAATTATTAAACTATGGTTATGCAGAACGAACGACTGAATGTGCAATGTATATGAGGCTGGATGATTATATCATACCGGCAACTATAACGGAGAAAGTGAAAAAAGCAGCAAAAGCTGGATACCAGGTCGCTTTGTTCGATAAAAATATGCATCATGATTTGGATACCATGCTTCAAAAGTTGGGTAATCCCTTATGGGAAAAGGAAATAAAGCAGGCAGCCAATGAAGGTGCTCCCGTACTAGTAGCTGCCAAGAATGGAAGAACCGTTGGATTTGCAGGTCCTATCAGAAGACAGGAGAGCGGAAGAGGCTATTTTACAGGTATTGGGGTAAATAAAGAACATGAGGGTTATGGATTAGGAACTATATTGTTCTTTCTGCTGTGTCAGGAGGAGAAAAAGGTTGGAGCTCAATATATGTCGCTATATACAGGAAACACGAATCCGGCAGCGAGAATATATCTTCAGGCAGGCTTTCATATTGTAGAAGAATTTGCTGTGATGAGAAAAGGGCTAAGGTGGTGATAAGTCATGAACTATATGATTACAAATGAATTAGTTGAAGAATTAAAAAATATTTTTAATGATTGTCTGGTAAGCATAATCCTTTATGGCTCTGTTGCCAGAGGTACAGAGACTGATGAATCGGATGTTGATATAGCTATTATAATAAAAGATGCAAAAAGCCAACCTGTAACAGATAAATTGGTTGATTTTACTTTAGACTTAGATTTGAAATATGACAAAGTTTTTTCTATTATCGATATTGATTATGATGAATTTTTAAAATGGGAGAATGTATTACCTTTTTATAAAAATGTTAAAAAGGATGTTTTCCTTGAAATTATGCCTTTAGGAGTTGGAAAATCCACATCCCTTGAACTTTTGTTGAACCTCTTACAGTTAAATATGGATGAAAGAACTCAGAGCCAGGCTGAATTCACAGTCATATCCCTTAGAAATGCTCCAGAGGCGGTAGTTATAGGAAGCCCATCAGTGGGAGCCGATGGAGAAAGCAATTTCAATGATATTAGAGGCTTCTTAGAAATCAATAGCAAAAAGAAAATACGTAGATTCATTCAATGTGTGAGTCTACGTATTTTCAAAATTACTTACAGTTTCACTACTGTGCAGAACATACACTTTTAAAATATGTTACTACAAAGTACAGGTTCAGTGAATTGGTACACAAATTGCACAATAGTGCTCATTAATCAATTTAATTCTGTATCTTTCTAAAATAGGTCTTGTTTCATCCAAATGATAACCATGCTTGAATAACTCTGGGAAAATTTCAAGCCATGCTTTTTGAACTGCTTCAGCAGTATGCCTTATTTTAAAAACAGCATATTTTCCGCCAAGAATACTACCCTCACTAATATAGTCATTATTAATGCAATAATCATTCGAAATAACTAAACAAGTATCATAACGACAATTTTGGGGTTCTACTAATTTAGGATTATCATGAGCAATTCCTAATATGATGGATTCTTCATTAAGTAAGTTATTAGACTGAGCCCATTTTTTTAATTGCTCCATTATTTGTACATTGTTCTGCCCATAAGGACCAATTTGCCTTATATACGCAATTCTACAATATGGGATATTTTCAATTTCCATATTCAATATTTATTTCCTTTCTTATTAAGTACATCGATGTCTGAAACCATCCTATAATGATTTAAAATATATATCAAGTAATGATTTAAAATTTTCCAATTTGTTAGAAAACTTATATTTAGTAACATGAAAAAATGTGCACAATTATGTGAACATATATCTGAAGTGTTGATAGTCCCATTATTCTCCACATTTTTTGAGAGGAATTTTGGTTAGGTGTAGCATATATTACAATTGATTTTGGAATTAAAGTTTATTTATTTAAATTAATATGGTACCATAAATTTGATATTAACTAAATAGAAATTTATCGAATGCAAGTAGTAGAAATATAAGATGAAAAAATAAATTTACTGGATTTAAGGAGGAAGTATGGACATAGTAAGATGTAACTGGGCAAACAAAACAGAATTAGAAAAGCATTATCACGACACCAAATGGGGAAAACCTGTTCATAATGATAAAGAGCTTTTCAAAATGCTCATCTTAGAGGGCAAACAAGCGGGTTTAAGCTGGGCTACTATTTTAGCCAAAATGGATACACTTTGTCAGGTATTTGACGATTTTGACCCTGGAAAGATAATTGAGTATGATGATGAAAAGGTAGAAGAACTATTGATGAACGATGGTATTATCAAGAATCGCCTAAAAGTGAATGCTGTAATCTACAATGCTAAAATGTATTTTTGTTTATGCGAAAAGTATGGCTCATTAGATGCTTTTCTCTGGAGATATGTGAATCATAAACCAATTATAAATAATTGGGAGAAAATCGAAGATGTACAGATCGGAAGAGCACACGTCT
>CALDJN010000400.1 GCA_937901695.1 uncultured Anaerocolumna sp. | reverse complement strand
TGTGCACCAGCACAAATTGCCGGTTGAAAAAACAATGTTTTTTCAACCTAACCTCTATTCCGGCGCTTTAGCGCCTTTTTAATAACGGTAGCGATTTGTGCACCAGCACAAATTGTCGGTTGAAAAAACAATGTTTTTTCAACCTAACCTCCCTAAACCTGATGCTATAAAGCAGCATCTCAAGTGTAAAGGTGCTTTCTCTTCACACTTCCAAACATGATGTGGCTTTGCCACATCTCAAATAATAGATGAAGAAGTTCAAAATGAAATTCCAATGGATTTCATTTTGGAATTCTTCCAGTGTGAAGTATTAGAATTTCTTAGGTGGCGTCTTCTGACGCCTTAGAAATTCCCTTCACACTTTCTTCTTAAGCAAATTTATAACCCATGCCTCTAACTGTCTTTATAAATACAGGCTGGCTTTCATCTAATTCTATTTTTTTTCGTAAATTGCTAATATGAACGTCAACAGTTCTGGTTTCACCTATATAATCATAACCCCATACCTTTTCCAGCAGATTATCCCTTGTAAATACAATTCCCCGATTCCTTGCTAAAAGATATAATAGTTCAAACTCTTTATAGGATAATTCCACTAAATTACCATTCACCATAACACTTCTTCTGGTTCGGTTTATTTCCAAATAATCAATAACTATCTTATCTTCTTTCTCTGTTTCCTTTTCCTCGAAACTGCCTTCACTTCTTCTCATAACTGCTTTAATTCGTGCAAGTAATTCGTGAACGCCAAAAGGTTTTACCAGATAGTCATCGGAACCTACTTCCAATCCTACTACTTTACTTATTTCATCACTCTTGGCTGTCAGAAGAATAACCGGCAGCTTGCGAAGCTGCTTATTTCCACGAATTCTTCTTAATACTTCTATTCCGTCAATTCCTGGTAACATCCAGTCTAACAAAACTAAATCTACCCCTTGATTATCTAATATGGCAAGGGCGTCTTCACCAGTTTCTGCTTTTAATACATGGTAACCTTCATGCTCCAAATTGTAAGATACTAATTCTAAAATATGTTCTTCGTCATCTACAGCTAAAATTGTTTTCATTTGTTTCCTCTCCTAATTCATATGAACAATCAGCCAAGTGCCAAATCCCCAGTTACGATAAAAGTAATCCATTCGGCAATATTGGTAGCATGGTCTGCCATTCTTTCTAAATATTTTATTACCATCAGGTAACAGATGCTTTGCGGTACAACTTTAGAATCTTTTTGCATCACATCAGACAGTTCATCGCAAATATCCCCAAAATATTTATCTACCACATCATCTGCTTTCATAACAGTAGATGCTTTTTCTACATCTGCCTCCACAAAACTATCAATGGTATCTTTAACCATCTTTTTCATAGCCTCAATCATATTGCCTAAATTGGCTGGTGCTTTTACTCTAGGCATTTTACTTAATTTAATAATATATTCTGATATATCAGCACATTGATCAGCAATTCTTTCAATGTCAGTAATAATTTTCATAATAGATGTGATTTTTCTAAGATCAGTAGCCAAAGGCTGCTGTTTTGCCAGTATATTAATACAATCTCTTTCAATCTTTTGTTCAAGTAAATCTATTTCATCATCTCTGGCAATGATTTGTTTCGCTATTTCAACATCTATGGTGTCTAACGCACGAATCATCTCATTGGTCGATAACTCTAATATACTTCCCATCTTTATTACATTGTTATTTAGTTCCTCTAATTGCGCAATAAAACTATATCTCATTCTATAACCATGCCCCTTTCCGATAATCCCAATACTGATTTACATACTTTGATAAAGTATAATACATATTATTTTTATCTTTGCTATATATTTTACCATTTATTCAATGATTTTTAAAGCTATTTTAACCAAATCTACCTGTAATATAATCTTCTGTTTTCTTATCCCTTGGATTATTGAATATTTGTTCTGTATCACCATACTCAATTACTTCACCAGTTAAGAAAAAAGCAGTTTTATCAGAAATTCTGCCAGCTTGCTGCATATTGTGAGTTACAATGATTATGGTATAATCTTTCTTTAATTCTGTAGCTAAATCTTCAATTTTTAAAGTAGAAATAGGATCTAGTGCAGATGTTGGTTCATCCATTAAAATAACTTCCGGTTCAATAGCTAACGTTCTTGCAATGCAGATTCTTTGCTGTTGTCCACCGGACACTGCCAGGGCGCTTTTTTTCAATTTATCTTTTACTTCCTCCCAAATAGCTGCCTGTTTTAAGGATTTTTCAACTATTTCATCTAATACACTCTTTTTACGAATTCCATGAATTCTTGGGCCATAAGCAACATTATCATAAATACTCATGGGAAATGGATTAGGCTGTTGGAATACCATTCCTACACGAGTCCTTAAAGTAATGGCATCCATATCCTTATAGATATCTACTCCATCCATAGTAATGTTACCGGTTATTTTAACCCCCTCAACTAAATCATTCATTCTGTTAATGGTTTTTAAAAATGTAGATTTACCGCAGCCGGATGGTCCAATAAATGCAGTTATTTGACCTTTATACAATTCCATATTTATATTCTTTAAGGCTTGAAAATTGCCATAAAACAAATTCAAATCCTTTACTGAGAATTTAGTTTCGTCTTTCACCTTGTTTCCTCCTATTAACTTATCCTCAAATCATGTTTACAATCTATTTATAATGTTACATTTTTCATAAACCATGACTAACTGGTACGTTTCTTTAAAAACCTTCTTGTAATAAATTTTGATAGAATATTTAAAGCGATTACTAAGACAATAAGTACAACAGCAATAGAAGATGCTTGCTCTAAATCAGCGGTTTCTTTAATCAACCAATACATCTTTGTAGTGAGGGTTGCCGCTGCTGCCTCGCTGCCTACAAGAGTTTTAGGAATTTGAGCGATGGTTCCTGCCGTCCATATTAAAGCTGCTGACTCTCCTACAATTCTACCAATACTTAAAATGATAGCTACTAAAATACCAGGCAAAGCACTTGGTATAATTATTTTACTTATTGTTTGTAATTTTGTTGCTCCTAACCCCATGGAAGATTCACGATATGTTCTGGGTACCTCTTTTAAAGTTTCTTCAGTCGTTGAAATAATAGTTGGAAGTAACATAATACTTAATGTAAATGAACCTGCCAATATGGAATAAGACATTTTAAACCCCTGAACAAACACCAGCATACCAAATAAACCGTAGATAATGGAAGGAATTCCTGCTAAGTTCTGTATAGCAAATCTTATTATATTTAAAGTTTTTCCTGGTTTGGCGTATTCATTAAGGTAAATAGCTGCGCAGATTCCAATGGGTGCTGCAATAATTAATGTTAAACCAATAATATAAATGGTAGATACCAACATTGGAACGATACCGCCACCAGGTCTTGTCACTTTCATTTTTATAGGTCCCGTACCCTCATTTAAAGCTAGTTTTGCTTCTTCTAAGGTTATATTTTTAAAGTTTGTACTGCCGGCTTTCCCTATTACATCCCCTTTTTTAAGGGCATAAGGAACTTTTTTAACATTAACGGCATCCTTAACCGGCGAATCGTTATCTATGGATTTAATGACCACTGCTTCATCTTCTAATGCTATAGAAATACCTAATGACTCTACGTAGCCAGCTTCTGTATTGTTACCAGTCACATTGTTTCTATTTACATCAACAACAGTAGTAACATCATCCCACATTCTGGTTAAGAACTTTAAGTTAATGCCAGGTAATCCTTTATATAGAACAAATCCGATAATAACTATAAGAATGGCAACTGTAATAGTGGCAGATAAATATATAAGACCACCTGCAATACCGTCCTTTAATTTCGTATTGCTGTTTTTTATCATAGTAAACTCCCATCTGCGTGCTTTAGCACGCATAAAAATCAGGATGTTGAAAAATTACTTTTAATTTTTCAACTTAACCTCAGTTCTGGCGCTTTAGCGCCCACCTACTTTTTTGAGCCTTCATCACCCATTTTACCAGTTAAACGAATTAAAACCGTATTAATAACTAAGATAAATATGAATAAAACAACTCCAGTTGCAAATAACATATCCTGGTGTCTTCCAGATGCATAACTCATTTCCATAGAAATATTAGAAGTCAAAGGTCGAATTTTTGACCAAATGCTGTTAGGCAATCCACCAATATTATTACCTGCAATCATCATAACAGCCATAGTTTCACCTATGGCTCTTCCGATTCCGAGAACCGTTGCAGATAGGATGCCAGATTTTGCTGCCGGTACAACCGTTTTAAAAATAGTTTGAATCTTTGACGCACCTAATCCATAAGAAGCTTCCCGGTAAGATTTTGGTACAGCACGTAAGCTGCTTTCACTAAGGGTTATAATAGTAGGTAATATCATGATTGCTAATACGCAGATAACAGCTAACAAAGATTCTCCTTGTCCAGTAGGTGAAACCTTCTTAATTAGCTGTACAATAACACCAAGTCCAAATGCCCCGTATATTACAGACGGAATTCCAGCTAACAATTCGATAGCTGGTCTAATAATTGCCACTATTTTCTTTGGAGCGATTTCCGCAATAAATACAGCTGTTAATAAACCAATTGGAACCCCGAGTACAATTGCACCCAGGGTTGCTAATACAGATCCCACAATCATATAAAATATTCCATATACATCATTGCCTGGATCCCATTTTAATCCGGTTATAAAATCAAAGAAGCTGTATGCACCTTCTCCAAAAAATGGTTTTAATCCTTTGGAGAATACAAAGACTATAATGGCTATAACACTTAGTACACTTACCAGTGCACTAACTAAGAATATAAAATGAAATACTTTTTCTTTATAATCTTTTTGTCGTTTAGCTACTATCTTTTCTTTGTTCGCATTATTCATTAGTCTATTCTTATGCCTCCGTGATCTTCTACAAATGTTTGCGCATCTTCTGTTACTACATAATCAAGAAATGCTTTTGCTTCTGGAGTTACTGTATCTTTATTATATACTAGTAAGAAAGGTCTGGATAATACGTAAGTTCCTGCTTTTGCATTTTCTGGTGTAGCTTTAACACCATCTACAGTAACTGCTTTTACAGTATCGTTAATGAAGGAGAAGGAAACATAACCAATTGCATTTTCATTACCAGCAACAGTTGCCTGTACATTACCATTACCTTCTACTACTGTAGCACTCTCTACTAAGCCAACATCTTTAAGACCTGTTAACTCTTCAAATGCTCCTCTTGTACCTGATGCACTTTCTCTTGATACTACGATAATTTTAGCATCTTTACCACCTACTTCACTCCAGTTGGTGATTTCGCCGCTGTAGATTTTAAGAATTTGATCCATTGTTAAGTCTGCTACTTTATTAGATGGATGTAAAACTACTGCGATTCCGTCATATGCAAATTCCACTTGTTCTAATCCGGTTTCTTCAGACTTTAAGTTTCTTGATGATGCTCCAATGTCATTTGATCCATTCATAGCATCTGCGATACCAGCAGAAGAACCTGTTCCTGTATAATTAATAGTTACATCAGGATTATAAGCTGTAAAATCACTAATCATATCCATAAGAATCTTTTCTACCGAAGTGGAACCAGTAATGCTAACTGTTCCAGCAAGCGCTGCTGCATCTGTATTGGTTTCAGCAGGTGTTTGTGTTGCTTCAGGCGTTTGTGTTTGTTCTCTTGTATCAGTTACCTTTTCATCAACTTTAGCTTTTTTTGTCCCACAAGCTGATAAACCAAACATCATAGTTGCTACTAACATAAAACCGATAATTTTTTTCATATTAAAGAATTTTTTCATATTCTCCTCCTATTAGGGATGCCCCCTAGTTATTGTATTCTTAAACTTACAATTCGAATTTTAAACCTGAATTGTTATACTGATATTTTTGTAATGTAAAGCTTTTGTAAAGTTATATATTCCTATTATTCTGAGAAAAATATGAATTTTATTCATTGATTAGAGTGCCGAAAGTCGTTTACACTAATTAAATTACGAATAGTGCTGCATGATATACCATTTTGCATCGACCGTCCGAGCACATTTTGTAAGAAGCGGAGCGTTTTGAACGTGCGAGAGTACCAGATACAAGACATCTGCGACAGCAAAATAGTATATCTATGCAACACTACTTTTGGCACTCAAATCTTCATTTTGAATTATAATTTACATTTTAAACTGCCTATGTTAAAATATATAATTATATAAAAGAAGTAATAGAAAATGGTA
>CALDJN010000399.1 GCA_937901695.1 uncultured Anaerocolumna sp. | reverse complement strand
ATTAATACTGATAAATCAATACTTTGAAAGGTAATTATGAAAATATTAAAAGTAGAGAAAAATGAAGCAGGACAGCGTTTAGATAAACTTTTAATGAAGCAGCTCAATAAAGCACCCAAAAGCTTTATATATAAAATGCTTCGCAAGAAAAACATTACTCTAAATGGTAAAAAGGCGGAAGGCTCTGAAATAACCCAAATCAATGACGAAATTAAATTATTTTTATCCGATGAAACTATAGAGAAGTTTATTGAAAAACATGAAACTACAGTAGTAGAACGTGAATTTGATATTATTTATGAAGATAACAATATATTAGTGGTGAATAAACCGGCTGGATTATTATCACAAAAAGCTGCTCCAGAGGACATATCCCTAGTGGAACAGGTGATTTCGTATATGTTAACTTCTGGTCAAATTACTCAGGAGCAATTGGAAACTTTCAAACCCTCCATTTGTAATCGCTTAGACCGTAATACAAGTGGATTAGTGGTGACAGGCAAAAGCTTAATTGGACTGCAGACCATGGCTGGGTTATTTCGTGACAGATCTCTTCATAAATATTATCTGTGCATTGTGAAAGGAATGATTGAAAAGCCTAGTCATATATCCGGATATTTGAAAAAATATGAGAAAACTAATCAGGTAACAGTAAGTAAAACAAATCTTAAAGACAGTGCTCCAATTCAAACGGAATATGAACCGGTTCAATATAATAAAGATTATACATTACTGAAAGTTAAATTAATTACAGGCAAAACCCATCAAATCCGTGCTCACCTTAGCAGTATTGGACATCCTATTATAGGAGATAGCAAGTATGGTGATAGAAATATTAATAAATGGTTTCATAAAGAATATGGTTTGGAGCATCAGCTGTTACATTCTTATCAAATTATTTTTCCTAAAATGACTGGTGAATTTCATCATCTTAGCAATATGAATTTAACTGCAAAAGAACCTGAAGTTTTTAAAAGAATAGAAGAACAATTATTTACGTAAGATAGAAGGGGGATTATATGCCATTATGGAATTCAAGAGGCCTTAGAGGGTCATCACTTGAGGAATTAATCAATCTTACTAATGTAAAATACAGAGAGAAGAAAATCGCATTGATTCAGAAGATTCCTACGCCTATTACCCCAATTAATATAGACAAGGAGAGTAGGCACATTACATTAGCATATTTTGAAGAAAAAAGTACAGTAGATTATATTGGAGCAGTTCAAGGGGTACCTGTTTGTTTTGATGCAAAAGAATGTGCTGTAGATACATTTTCCTTACAAAATGTTCATGAACATCAAGTGAATTTTATGAAAGAATTTGAAGAACAGGGAGGCGTTGCTTTCCTGTTGATTTATTATTCAAAGAAAGATTATTATTATTATTTACCATTTAAAAATCTCTTAGAATTTTGGGAAAGAGCTAAAACTGGTGGAAGAAAAAGCTTTCGTTTTGAAGAACTAAATCCGGAGAATGAAATACAATGTATCAATCATGCATTTGTCCATTATCTTGAGAATTTAGCGAAAGATATTGAAAGCCGGGAATAATTAATTTATCTTATCAGGAAAGTAGATATAGCGGATTGGAAATAACAGTTTTGATGCAAGAATCATACATAACCATATCAAAGTGCCAGAGGTTGAACTGGAGTAGATCAATAAACTGGACATATCAAAAACTAGGCATATCAAAAACTGAACATATCATAAACTGAACATATCATAAACCGGACATATCAATGAATTGGACATATCAAAAAAATACTAATTTGATTAGTTGACATACAGAAATGTCTATAATATAATAATTTAAATCGATATGGTAGTGAATTATCACATTACCACAGTAAAGTATTCGAAGAAGTAAAGTATTCGAAAAAGTAAAGTATTCAAAAGAATAAAGTAGTTCTTTTCATTATGGTAGTTCATGATATTAAAATATATGCTTTCAGCAGAAAAGAGGCAAATATGATAAATAAATTGTTGCATACACCAGAAGGCGTTAGAGATATATATAATGGCGAATGTGAAATTAAATTACAATTACAGAATCGTCTCCATCAGGTAATGAAATTACATGGGTTTAAAGATATTCAAACCCCTACCTTTGAATTTTTTGATATATTTAATAAAGAACGTGGTACAGTGGCTGATAAAGATATGTATAAGTTTTTTGATAAAGAAGGAAATACATTAGTTTTACGTCCGGATATTACACCTTCCATAGCAAGATGTGCTGCAAAATATTACAAGAATGAAAACCTTCCAATACGTTTATGTTATATGGGAAGTACTTTTATTAATAATAGCAGTTATCAGGGAAAATTAAAGGAAACTACCCAGTTAGGTGCAGAATTAATCAATGATAGCTCCATTGATGCAGATGCTCACATGCTGGCTCTGACAATTGAGTGCTTATTGCAGGCAGGCTTAGAAGAATTCCAGGTGGAAATCGGAGATGCAGATTTCTTTCGAGGTTTGGTAGAGGAAGCAGGGTTTAATGAAGAAGAAGAGAACCAGCTTAGAATTCTCATTGAAAATAAAAATATGTTTGGTGTGGAAGAAATTATTTCCAGTAAGGAAATTAGCTCCAACCTAAAAACCATTTTCTTACATCTTCCGGAGCTGTTTGGTTCTTTAGATAAGCTTACCCATGTAAAGTCCTTAACGAAGAACGAAAGGGCTTTAAAAGCAATCAAACGTTTAGAAGATTTATATGCCATTTTAGCCATTTACAAATTAGAAAAATACGTATCCTTTGATTTGGGAATGTTAAGTAAATATAATTATTACACTGGTATTATATTCAGAGCTTACTCTTATGGTACAGGTGAATCCATTGCAACAGGTGGACGCTATGATAACCTGGTTGGACAGTTTGGTAAAAAAGCGCCTGCAATTGGCTTGGCATTTTATGTGGATCAGGTAATGCTGGCATTATCCAGACAGAAGAAAGAATATGAAATGCCAGCTAAAAATACATTAATTCTTTATAAAGCAAATCTATGTGAATATGCTATTAATCTTGCTAATCATTTTAGAAATGAAGGAATGAATATTGAATTATTACGAGAGGGTAAGGATTATACTTTAGAGGATTATATTGCATATGCAAAAAGAAGCGGAATTGGCGGTATACTGTATTTTGAAACTTCAGAGGCAATTAAAGTAATTAATTCTGACAGTGGGGAAATTCAAGAGGCAAAATTCGAAGATTTCCTAAAAGAATAATCAAGTGGTAGTAAATGAATGAACTTACTATGAAGTTAAACATTTATTGAGATTTGCCTATAGACATACTGGTTGCAATAATCTAACTAAGGGTTTGAATAGAAAATTGGCTTTTCTATATTTGAAATGAAAGCTGAATATAATTGTTGAGGCATCAGACAAAAATTAATAAAGGTTCATATAAGAGATAGGAGAATCGGTATATGAGATATCTAACCTTTGCACTTGCCAAAGGCAGGCTGGCGAATAGAACATTAGAAATATTAGAACAAATAGGCTATACCTGTGAAGAGATGAAAGATCCAAAATCTAGAAAGCTTATATTTACAAATGAGGATCAAAAGATAAAGATATTCTTGTCTAAGGCAAATGATGTACCAACTTATGTGGAGTATGGGGCAGCCGATATTGGAGTTGTTGGAAAAGATACCATATTAGAAGAAGGTAGAAAATTATACGAGGTTATTGATTTAGGAATCGGCAAATGCAGAATGTGCGTGGCTGGTCCTGTAAAAGCAAAAGAGCTACTTGAAAATGGTGGGTTAATTCGTGTTGCAACCAAATATCCTAATATAGCAAAGAATTATTTTTATAATAAAAAGCATCAGACAGTAGAAATTATTAAATTAAATGGTTCCATAGAATTGGCTCCTATTGTAGGGCTATCTGAAGTTATTGTAGACATTGTAGAAACCGGTTCTACTTTACGAGAGAATGGACTGGAAGTATTAGAAGAGATATGCCCATTATCAGCCAGAATGGTAGTTAATCAAGTGAGTATGAAGATGGAAAATGAACGGATTACTAAGCTAATAAATGATTTAAGAGAAGTTCTATCTAATAATAATAAAGATAATAAAGATTATAAAGACAATAAGAATAATAAAGATAATAAAGATAATAAAGATTATAAAGATAATAAAGATTATAAAGATTATAAAGATTATAAAGATTATAAAGATTATAAAGACAATAAGAATAATAAAGATAATAAAGATTATAAAGATAATAAAGATTATAAAGATTATAAAGACAATAAAGACAATAAAGACGATAATAATAAAGAATAAATTAGCTAATACAAAAAATGTTAATCAACATGTCATACTGAGGGAGTGGAGCGAAGCGGAAGGACTGAAGTATCTCTAGTGATCTTAGATTCTTCGTTACACTCAGAATGACATACGACACACTTTTAGAATAACTGGAACAATACATACCCATACAGGAAAGGAGTTTTCTATGAAAATCATTAATCTAAATGTTGAATCTAAAAAGAATATACTGGAAAACCTTTTAAAAAGAAGTCCAAATCAATACGAAGAATATACGAATATAGTGAATAATATAATTGAAGAAGTTAAATCCAGAAAAGATGAAGCACTATATGAATATACAAAACGTTTTGATAAAGCAGATATTAATTCCGGTAATATCAGAGTAACAGAGGAAGAAATAGAGGAAGCTTATTCGTTATTGGATTCCTCTATAGTAGAAGTAATTCGTAAAGCAGCAAATAATATCGAAGTTTATCATAGAAAGCAAAAACAATACAGCTGGTTTGACAGTGAACCAAATGGCAGTATATTAGGGCAGAAGGTTACTGCCATAGGTGCAGTTGGCGTATATGTTCCGGGAGGCAAAGCCGCTTACCCCTCCTCCGTTTTGATGAATGTTATTCCGGCAAAGGTAGCTGGGGTTGAGAGAATTGCCATGGTTACACCTCCAGGAAAAGATGGTAAAATATATGAAGGAACTTTAGTGGCAGCAAAAGAAGCTGGTGTTACTGAAATCTATAAAGTAGGCGGGGCTCAAGCAATCGCAGCATTAGCTCATGGAACAGAAAGTATTAAGAAAGTAGATAAAATAGTTGGACCTGGCAATATATATGTGGCACTTGCTAAAAAAGCTGTTTACGGACATGTAAGCATTGATTCCATAGCAGGACCAAGTGAAATTTTAGTTCTTGCAGATGAAACTGCCAATCCAAGATATGTGGCAGCAGATTTACTGTCTCAAGCAGAACATGATGAACTGGCTTCGGCAATTTTAATTACAACAAGCAAGGAATTAGCAGAAAAAGTATCTGAAGAAGTGGATAAATTTGTTGCTCAGTTATCCAGAAAAGAAATTATCAAGAAGTCATTAGACAATTACGGGTATATTCTATTAACAGATACATTGGAAGAAGCTATTGAAACGGTTAATGAAATTGCCTCTGAACATTTAGAAATCGTTACGAAAGATCCCTTTAATGTAATGACAAAAATAAAGAATGCAGGTGCAATATTCTTAGGAGAATACAGCAGCGAACCTTTGGGAGATTATTTTGCAGGACCAAATCATGTATTACCTACCAATGGAACAGCTAAATTCTTCTCACCACTTAGTGTAGATGACTTTATTAAGAAATCCAGCATCATATCTTTCTCAAAAGAAGCATTAGAGCCAATTTACAAGGATATTGTGAAGTTCGCTAATGCAGAAGGATTAACTGCACATGCCAATTCCATATCCGTAAGATTCGAAAAGCAAATAAAGGAAAGTGCGAAGTAAAAACATCTTCACCGGGGCTGTTGCAGCACCCCTCTTTTGAAAGGAGCATGGTTATGAGCAGAAATGCAAAAGTAGAACGAAAAACAAATGAGACAGATATTGTTCTGGATTTAAACTTAGATGGAACAGGTAAGGCAATTATTGAAACAGGTATCGGATTCTTTAATCATATGCTAGATAACTTTGCAAGACATGGATTCTTTGATTTAAATCTAATTGCAAATGGTGATTTACATGTGGATTCTCATCATACGGTAGAAGATACCGGTATCGTTTTAGGTCAGGCAATTCGTAATGCCCTGGGGGATAAAAAAGGCATTAAAAGATATGGCAATGCCATGATTCCTATGGATGAAACCTTAGTATTATGTGCCCTTGATTTATCCGGCAGACCTTACCTGGTATTTGATCTTCCTTTAACTACTGAAAAAGTAGGTTATATGGAAACAGAATTAGTGAAAGAATTCTTTTACGCTATTTCTTACTCAGCAGGCATGAATCTTCACATAAAATTGATTCATGGTTCTAACAATCATCATATTATCGAAGCTGCATTTAAAGCCTTTGCAAAAGCCTTAGACCAGGCGGTACAATTTGATGAAAGAATTGAAGATGTGCTATCTACAAAAGGAACAGTAGAATAGGGAGTATGCGCTATCCGCAAAAGGGATGGTAAACTAGAGGAGGTGTATTGATGTATAAAAAAATAATACCATATATAAATTGTGAAAATGAAATAGCAGCTAATGTAATAAAGGAAGCAACCCAGTATGGTTATAGTGGTGCTGATGAGTTATTTCTATTTAATTATTCTACAGATGAAGCTTCGGAAGAAGAATTCTTATATACTGTAAAAGATTTAATCAAGCAAGTTGATATTCCCGTATATATAGGTTGTTATATAAAGCGCTTTGAAGATGTGAAAAAAGCTTTGTATACCGGAGCTGCTTACGTGGTTATAAAGTATTCCATATTAAAAGATAAAAATGTTCTAAAGGAAGCTTCCGAACGTTTCGGAAAAGATAAAATAGTTATCGAATTAGAAGATTATAAGGATATCCAAGATAATACATTTATATCAGAATTAATAGAATCCGGAGTATATGCTATTTTATTAAAACATGTTGAAATAACAGGAGAAATAGTGGAAACTATATCATCATTACAGTTGCCCATTATTATTCGCGACAGCCTTAAGAAAAATGATATTGCCAGCCTTTTAGAACCTTACAATGTACTTGGTGTATCCACCAACCATTATAAGGATAAAGATTTAATGAAAGCCAAACTTTCTCTAAAGCAACAAAATATCCAGGTAAATACTTTTGAAAGTTCCATAGATTTTAGTGAGTTTAAACTAAATGAAGCAGGACTAATTCCTGTTGTAGTACAGGATTATAAGACTAGTGAAGTACTAATGGTTGCTTATATGAATGAAGAAGCATTCCATAAGACTGTAGAGACAGGCAGGATGACTTACTATAGCAGAAGCCGCCAGTCTTTATGGCTGAAAGGAGAGACTTCAGGACATTATCAATACGTGAAATCCATGTCCATTGATTGTGATAAAGATACCATATTGGCAAAAGTACTTCAAATCGGTGCTGCATGCCATACAGGAAATAGAAGTTGTTTCTTTCAGGAACTATATAAAAAAGAATATGATGATACCAATCCCTTAACAGTTTTATCTGATGTTTATAATATAATTCTAGATAGAAAACAAAATCCAAAAGAAGGTTCATATACAAACTACCTTTTTGATAAGGGAGAAGAAGCAACAGAAATTGTAATTGCTGCAAAAAATCCAGGCTCAGAGGAATTAAAATATGAAATATCAGATTATCTATATCATTTGATGGTTTTAATGGCACAGTGTAATTTAGATTGGAACGACATTATAAAAGAACTTGCACATCGTAGGTAATGGTTATTATAAGTGGAGCCAGATTGTCAAATCTTCTTCCTAAATGAAAAAGTCTGTAAATTTAGTATAAACCAAGGGCTTCTATGATAAAATATATAATCATGGAAGAACTTCTAAGATTTACATTACTACTTGCCACAGGCTGAACGGAACTACTACTTACTACTTGGTTTGGAAAATTTTAATTATAGCTTGCAATATAGTGTATATAGTGATATAATTACCAAATGTAAGAATGATAAAGTAACGGAAGGGAGTGGACTTAGGTCCACTCTTTGTATTATGTCTAGAAACAATTTACACTTCCCCACATGATGCCGTATTGTGGCATCGTAAATAATAGATGAAGAAGTTCAACATGAAATTCCAATGAATTCTCATGTTGGAGTTCTTCTGAACGGAAGACGTAGTCTTCCATTTGTGAAGATGCGTTTTCTTCACACTTACTTACTTGAATGTATTTGAATAATATGCAGTTTAACAGAATGGACTAGGAAGATACTGAATATATCACATGAAACCGTAGGGATAAAGGTAAAGTCTATTTGATAAATCACTGCAGGAAAGAGGAAGAATGTCAAAGAAAGAAGAATACGAACAAAAAACAGAACAACTTCTGGAACCCATAATTCAAAAATATAATTTTGAATTAGTAGATGTGGAATATGTTAAAGAAGGAAGTAACTGGTATTTGCGAGCATTTATTGATAAAGAAGGCGGCATTACAGTAGACGACTGTGAACTAGTCAGCAGGCAGCTTAGTGATTTATTAGATGAGAAGGATTTTATCCCAGACGCTTATATACTTGAGGTAAGTTCACCAGGGCTTGGAAGACAGCTTAAAAAGGAAAAGGACTTTGCCAGAAACCTTGATAAGGAAGTTGAAATCAAATTATATAAAGCAATTAACAAACAAAAAGAATACGTTGGTTTCTTAGTTGGCTATGATAATGAAAATTTTACAATAGAACTGGAAGATGAAAGTACTATAGATATACCGCGAAGCAATGTTGCACTGATACGTCTTGCATTTGATTTTTAAAAACTGATTGGGAATATATAAAGGAGGATTAACAAAAAAAATGAATAATAGCAACAACAATAACAATAAAGAGTTAATGGAAGCTCTAAATCAGCTGGAAAAGGAAAAAGACATTAGTAAGGATATTTTACTTGAAGCAAT
>CALDJN010000398.1 GCA_937901695.1 uncultured Anaerocolumna sp. | reverse complement strand
AAAAGTTTCGTTGGTAACTGATGTTTCCGGTATTAATGACCAATCCTTTAATCAGTCTTCCTGGGAAGGTATGAAGTGTTCAGAAAAAGATTATGATATAAAAATATCTTATAAAGAATCTACACAAAATGCAGATTATATTCCAAATTTAAATGCAATGTATGATGAAAAGAATGACCTTATTTGGGGTGTAGGCTATATGATGAGTGACGCCATATTGGAAGCTGCTAACACCAATCCAGATCAAAAATTTGCAATTGTTGATGCGGGAAATTGGGAGAATACACCAAGCAATCTATTGGGGGTTACTTTTAAAACAGAGGATGCAGGCTTTCTAGTAGGATATATCGCAGGTAAAATGACAAAAACAAATAAGGTCGGTTTTCTTGGTGGTATGTCAATTCCTCCTTTATGGCAATTTGAATGTGGCTATCGCGCAGGTGTAGCTTATGCTAATCCTGAGGTTGAGGTAGTAATTCAATATGCTGAGTCCTTCACGGATGTTGCAAAAGGTAAGAGTGTTGCTGATGGAATGTTTGTACAGGACGTTGACATTATTTTTGCATGTGCTGGTGGTTTAGGCGATGGTGTTATTGAAGCTGCTAAGGAATCCGACAAATGGGTAATCGGTGTTGACCGTGATCAGAATTATATGGCTCCTGATAATGTGCTTACCAGTGCTATGAAACGTGTTGACAATGCAATCTATGTTGTAAATAAAGATCTTGTAGATGGTAAATTTGAAGGTGGTAAAACGGTTGTCTATGGTATTAAAGAAAATGCGGTAGGAATTGCTCCAACTTCTTCAAAAAATGTTCCTAAAGATATTTTAGATGCTGAAGCAGAGATAGAGACTAAGCTGGTCAATGGCGAAATAAGTGCACCTGGAAATTATAAGGAATTAGACACCTTCCTAAGCAGTATCAAAAAATAACTGAAACAATTTAGTATTCATCAATCAAAATGCATCATAATTGATACATTTTGATTGATGATAATGGTAAAAGTCCTATGAAGGAGTAAATTTATGAAGGTTAGCGGCGCAGAATTAGTGGTTGAAATGCGGGGAATTACAAAAAAGTTTGGTTCTTTTGTTGCAAATGATAATATATCATTAAATGTTCATAAAGGTGAAGTACATGCATTACTTGGTGAAAATGGAGCGGGAAAAACTACTTTAATGAATCAATTATATGGATTGTATCAACCTACAAGTGGTGAAATATATTTAAATGGAAAAAAGGTTAATATAACGGATCCCAATGTAGCCATAGCAGAAGGGATAGGAATGGTTCATCAACATTTTATGTTGATACAGCCTTTTACAGTTGCCGAAAATATAATTCTGGGAAATGAAATTACCAATAAAATGGGTGTCCTCGATTATAAAAAAGCGGTTAATCAGGTAAAAGAGTTGTCTAAAAAATATGGATTGGATGTAGATCCAGATGCTATTATATCTGACATATCTGTGGGTATGCAGCAAAGGGTAGAAATATTGAAGGTTCTTTACCGTGGTGCTGAAATATTAATTTTTGATGAACCCACAGCAGTATTAACCCCTCAGGAAATAGAAGAATTTATTGAGATAATAAAAAAATTTACACAGGATGGGAAAACAGTAATAATTATTACACATAAGCTAAAAGAAATTTTGAAAATGGCTGATACCTGCACAATTATCAGACGTGGAGTGAAAATAGGTGTTGTTGATGTTTCTAAAACAACAGAGGCTGAATTGGCTGAAATGATGGTTGGGCGAAGTGTTACTTTTAGCGTTGAAAAAGAAGATAAAGTCCCCGGGAAGAGTGTACTTGATGTAAAAGATTTATGTGTAAAAGATTCGAGGAATGTGCAAATCATCAATAAACTTTCTTTGAATGTTAGAAAAGGCGAGATTTTAGGTATAGCAGGTGTTGATGGTAACGGTCAAAATGAACTTGTAGAAACAATTCTTGGATTGAGAAAAGTTGAAAGTGGTTCAATTTGTATAAATGAAAGGAATATTACCAATAAAAAGAATTGGGAAATCTTGCAATCTGGTATCGGAAGTATTCCTGCAGATAGACAAAAGCATGGTATCGTACCGAATTTTTCTATTCCTGATAATTTAATATTAGAAAGATATAATGTGGGACCTTTTTCAAGACATGGGATTTTAAATAGAAAAGCAATTAAGGATAACGCTGCCGTATTAATTGATAGATTTGATATCAGAGCATCTTCGCCAGAAGCAAAAGTAAATACTTTGTCTGGAGGAAATCAACAAAAAGTAATAATAGGAAGGGAAATCTCAAATAACCCTGATTTGTTAATTGCTTCTCAGCCTACCAGAGGATTGGATGTAGGTGCTATTGAATTTATACACAAAGCCATCGTTGAACAAAGAAATAATAATAAGGCTGTTTTGTTAATTTCCTTTGAACTAGATGAAATATTAGATTTATCTGATAGAATTGCGGTAATGTACGAAGGAAGGATAGTAAAAATATTAAATTCTAAAGAAACCGATGAAAAAGAGATAGGCTTGTTAATGGCAGGAGGGCAATCCAAATGAATAATAGAAAATTACACAAAAAAGAATGGGTTTCCGCTTTAAAGTTTACGTTTTTTTCAATTTTTATTGGTTTGTTGGTAGGAGCTATTGTTCTGGCTTTTTCGGGATATAATCCGATTCAGGCATATTCAATAATGCTTAGTGGAATTTTTTCCAAACCAAGTTATATTTCTTATGTGGTTATTTATGCTACTCCGCTAATTTTAACCGGATTATCAGTGGCATTTTCCTTTAAGACAGGTCTTTTTAATATTGGAGCAGAAGGACAATTTATTATTGGAAGTTTAGCAGCAGCTTTAATTGGTGGGTATTTGAATTTACCGGCTTATATCCATGTTCCGGTTTGCATATTAGGTGCTATATTGGCTGGCGGATTATGGGGAGCTTTTTCAGGCTTTCTAAAAGCAAAATTTAACGTTAATGAAGTCATTAGTACAATTATGCTAAATTGGATAGCCTTTCACTTAAACAATTTCGTAGTTACACGTCCTTCAATTAAACGTGAAGGTATGAATGTTACGCAATTTATTGCAGATACAGCCAGAATTGAAATTTTACCAAAATGGAAGAATTGTGAAGCCGCCTTGGCTTTTAGAGAAGCACATCCCATAATAAATGATCTTTTACGAACTCCACTAAATGCAGGCATAATCATTGCAATCGTTACTGCTTTTCTAATTAAATATTTACTCGACAGAACAAGTCTGGGTTACAGTTTGCGAGTGGTAGGCGATAATGTAAACTCTGCTGAATATAATGGAATCAACGTCAAAAAGAATATTATTATTTCTATGTTGATTTGTGGAATGCTGGCAGGAGCAGCAGGAGGATTGCAAGTACTTGGACGTACCCGAAATGTGGCAGAATTAGCAGCCATGGAGTCTTATGGCTTTAATGGTATATCAGTTGCATTGATAGCGAGAAATTCTCCAATTGGTTGTATTTTCTCTGGTTTGTTTTTTGCAATGCTTACCTATGGTGGTCCTAAGATTCAAAGTGCACTGGGAGCTCCCCGTGAAATTATTAATATTGTAATTGGAACCATAATTTTGTTTGTAGCTGTACCTAAATTACTATCAATCTTAAAAAGTAAGTTCAAAAGAACAATCATAAATACTAAAATTAGTAAGGGGGATGAATAATATGGATATATTTGCATTTGTTTTATCCACAACTTTTATGTATTCAGCACCTTTGATTTTCACAGCACTTGGTGGTGTCCTTTCAGAAAAAGGTGGAGTGGTAAATATTGGCCTTGAAGGTATGATGTATTTTGGCGCTTTTATGGGGGCTGCAATTGCATATTATTCAGGTAATCCATGGATAGGATTCTTGGCAGCTGGAATTGGTGGCGGACTTCTAGCTTTGCTCCATGCAGTTGCTTGTGTAACGTTTAAAGCAAATAATACAATTTCTGGATTGGCTATTAACTTTATTGGTCCTGGTTTTGCCTTATTTCTTTCAAGAATCATGTTTGATGGTGCTACTTATACTTTACCTTTGGCTGATAAAAAAATGGGAATGCCATTAAAGGGTTTTTTCATGAAAGATAGTTTTTTGGACAATCTTTTAGGATCCCAATGCCATACTACTTTCATTGCTTTTTTATTAGTTCCGGTGGTTTGGTTCATTTTACAAAAAACCAGGTTAGGTTTAAGAATTCGTGCTATAGGAGAGTATCCCAAGGCTGCTGATACTTTAGGCATCAATGTTGCAAAAATCCAGTATTTTGTTGTTATTGCAGGCGGTGTTTTAGCTGGTTTCGGTGGAGCAACATTAAGTATTGCTGTATCTTCAGCATTTAATCCTACTATTGTAACAGGCCAAGGTTTTATTGCTCTTTCAGCAATCGTCTTTGGAAAATGGAAACCACAAGGTGCTTTGGTTGCATGTTTAATATTTGGCTTTTCTACAGCCATTGGAATCGTACTTGGATGGTCAAGTGTTCAAGCAGTATTCCCTGTGCCTTCTCAGATTTTGGCAATGCTGCCATTTGTTATTTCTTTAGTAATATTGGTCAGTTTCGTTGGAAAATCGGTAGCGCCGTCATCTGTAGGTATTCCATATGAAAAAGATAATTAATTTATATTAAAAGCAATCAGTAAAGGAATGAAATAATATGTCATATAGATCAAAACTTGTTGGAGTTTTTGGCTATCCGGTAGATGAAAATCCTAGCGTAATAATGAATGAAGCAGCTTTTAAAGATATGAATATTGATTGGCGCTATATCACCTTATTGGTAAAGCCACAGGAGTTAGAGCAGGCTTTTGCAGGACTACGAGCCTTGAACTTTGAAGGAATTAATTTAACTATTCCCCATAAAATATCGGCATTAAAATATGTAGATGAGATTTCCCAAAGTGCAAAATTAATTGGTGCCATTAATATTGTTGTCAGAAAAAATGATGATATTTTATTTGGTGATAATACGGATGGTAAAGGTTTTATAGCAGGTTTGCAGGAGCAAAATATAACACTTCAAAATAAGGCAATAACTGTTCTCGGTTCAGGAGGAGCAGCAAGAGCCATTTGTATTGAATCTGCATTGGCAGGTTGTTCAAAAATTCATATCATTGCAAGAACTGTGGAAAAAGCGAAAGAAATAGTAAAAATAATCAATGAAAACACTACCTGCACTGCAACCTGTGAAAAATGGACGGATAATATTGATATTGGCAAATGTGATATTTTAGTGAATGCCACATCCATAGGATTATATCCAGATGTTAATTTACCAAATATCAATTATGATAGTGTTGATAAAAATACAATAATTCAAGATATTATCCCAAATCCACCCATAACAAAGTTTTTAGAAAAGTTTTTAGAACGCGGGAATCTTACCATAAATGGATTAAGTATGCTGGTTGGACAGGGAGCCATAGGAATAGAATTATGGACAGGGCAAAAGCCTGATTTAGCAGTAATGAAGGAATCGTTAATTTCTTCCTATAATGAATTGAGGTGAGGAGCTTGAAAATATTTAATTTTGGATCTTTAAACATTGATTATATTTATAGAGTAAATAATTTTGTACAGGCTGGTGAAACTATTTCATCTCTCAATTTTGAAGCTTTTCCGGGAGGAAAAGGATTGAATCAATCAGTTGCCATTAGCAAAGCCGGAGGAAATGTATATCATGTCGGTTCTATTGGTGCAGATGGAGATATGCTGTTGCAGGAACTAATAAAAGCCGGAGTGTCTGTTGATTTTATAAAAAACAGTAAAAATAGAACTGGTCATGCCATAATCCAAGTAAACCGGGAGGGGCAAAATTGCATTATTATTGCTCCTGGTGCTAATTTTGATATAACAGCAGATGACATTGATCTTGCTCTTTCCAATGCACAAATAGGTGATATCGTATTGTTACAGAATGAGGTAAATAATATTTCTGAGATTATGAAGAAAGCAAAGGAGAAAAATTTAAAGGTAATTTTTAATCCGTCTCCAA
>CALDJN010000397.1 GCA_937901695.1 uncultured Anaerocolumna sp. | reverse complement strand
TACTTCAATATATTGTACTAAATCCTATCAAAACTGGTTAATCTGTAGTAAATTTTAATGCCAAGTATAGTCGAATATCCAAGGTATTTTAAGTGATTGTATTTCTATTTACATAGACAAGATAAATATTTACATAGGCAAGATAAAAAGGAAGGTAGGAGATTGGTCTTGAAAACAAAAGCAGTGAGAATGTATGGAATGGATGATTTACGACTTGAAGAATTTGAATTACCAGATATAAAAGAGGATGAAATCTTAGTAAAGGTAATGAGCGACAGCATCTGTATGTCAACCTATAAATTAGTTAAACAGGGTAAAAAACATAAAAGAGCTCCACAAAATATAGATACTAATCCAATTATCATTGGTCATGAATTTGCCGGTGATATTGTTAAGGTAGGTTCCAAATGGCAGAATCAATTTAAACCTGGAGAAAAGTTTTCTTTGCAGCCAGCATTAAATTATAAAGGAAGTTTAGCATCACCTGGTTATTCCTATGAATACTTTGGAGGTGCCTGCACCTATTGCATCATTCCACATGAAGTTATGGAATTAGGATGTTTGTTAAATTACCATGGAGAAAGTTATTTTGAAGCTTCACTTGGCGAACCTATGAGCTGTATAATAGGTGGATTTCATGCTAATTATCATACTAATAAGCAAAATTATGCTCATGACATGGGTACGAAAGCAGGTGGCAACGTATTAATATTAGGTGGCTGTGGTCCAATGGGACTTGGTGCTGTAAGTTATGCATTAACCATGGATCATAAACCAAAACGCTTGGTAATTACAGACATAAGCCATGAAAAAATTAAACGTGCCAAGGAAGTAATCTCCGAAGAAACAGCTGCAGAAAAAGGAATTGAACTTATATATGTAAATACAGCAACTATGAAAGATTCGGTATCGGAGTTAAAGGAACTAACAGAAGACCACGGCTATGATGATATATTCGTGTATGTTCCTATCCGTGAAGTCGCTGAAATGGCGGATACATTATTAGCATTTGACGGTTGTATGAATTTCTTCGCTGGTCCAACAAACAATCAATTTAAAGCGGAAATCAATTTATATAATGCACACTATACCAGTACACATATAATGGGTACAACCGGCGGTAACACAGAAGATTTAAAAGAAGCCCTTTATCTGTCCAGTAAGAACTTAATTGAACCGGCAGTTATGGTAACCCATGTAGGAGGAATTGATAGTATTGCAGATGCCACCGCCAATTTGCCTAATATACCAGGAGGCAAGAAATTAACTTATACCCAGTTTAATATGCCTTTAACTGCAATTGATGATTTCGAAGAATTAGGAAAAACAGATTCACTATTTAAGAAACTATCCGAATCCTGCAAAAAACACAAAGGACTATGGAACAGTGAAGCTGAGAAAATATTATTTGAGCATTTTGAAGTATATTAATCTTGGAGCATATTAGATAGGAGAGATGATGATTTGGTTAGTAAGAAGGTTGTGGTAAAGAACAAATCTGGTCTTCACGCAAGACCTGCCAGTGAATTAGCCAAAGTAGCCATGAAATGTAATTCTGATGTTGTAATTAAAGTAGGGGAGAGGAAAGTTAACCCCAAAAGTATATTAAACTTAATGGCTGCAGCTATAAAATGTGGAACGGAAATTACTGTGGAGTGTAATGGTTACACGGAAAGCGAAGATCTCAAAGTAATTGTATCAAGTATTGAGAGTGGTTTGGGAGAATAATGTATCCTTTAGTGTGGCAGTCATGAGAATTGTAATTTTCGCTTATGCAAAATCGTATTCAATCATATTAAATATTATAAAAAGTAGGAAGTAATCAGATGCTGATGCTTCCTACTTTTTTAAGCCAAATTGGGTATTCTAACTTGCCGACAGACAAGTTCTGTCCATAGGTAAGTTTCTCCGCGTACATTTCTCCGCTTACGCTACTTGCTCATAACCTCATTGCCAATACGAAGTGGGGGTTGTACAAGCTTACAGAATGGGGGGATTTCCCTGATGAGGTAAACTTAAACTGCATGTTTTGTAAATTATATATATACGTATAAAATACTACACTTATACTTACTTTTTTAGATTTCTTATGCTAGAATAGAGGAAGGAAATACTTGTTTTGGTATAGCATCCCATGTAAATATTAAGAAGAAAAAGAAGAATAAAAAGAAAATAAACGAATGCAATAAACTTTCATTAAATTTTTATCTATTTCTATTATACATATCTATATTTCATCAAAGACAGTAGAAAAACGGGGGGATTGCCATGAAACGTAAAATAATAATTACGGTTATACTGTCATTCTTTATAATACTTTTAGTCGGATATACAATATCAAAAAATAATCATAATGTACTCACTAGTGGGCATCAACGGGACGAGTTAGTTATTTACAGTTCACATCCATTGGACTTTCTTAGACCGTTAATCGAAGAATTTGAATCAAAAACAGGTATCCTGGTTACGGTTGTCAGCGGAGGTACCGGGCAGTTGATTGAAAGAATTGAAGAAGAACAGGATAATCCTTATGCTGATATATTATGGGGTGGCTCTTTGTCATCACTAAAATCTCAGAGCTACCTGTTTGAGGAATACTCTTCTATAAATGAAGATGCGATTCAGGAAGAATTCAAGAATAATGAAGGAATGCTTACAAAGTTTTCTGATGTACCCAGTATCCTAATGGTTAATACAGATTTAATAGGAAATATACAAATAAACGGTTATAAGGATTTACTAAATCCGAAGCTAAAAGGCAAAATAGCCTATTGTAATCCGGCTGTATCTTCATCTGCTTATGAACATCTCATTAATATATTATATGCAATGGGAAATGGTAATCCTGATGAGGGTTGGGACTATGTGAAACTTTTATGCGACAACTTAGATGGAAAACTATTAAAAAGCTCTACAGAGGTTTATAGGGGAGTTGAAAATGGTGAATTTGTCGTAGGATTAATATTTGAGGAAGCTGCTGCTGCCTTAGTGGCTAATGGGGAAAATATAAAGATTGTATACATGGAAGAAGGGGTTTTATCTACTCCGGATTGTGTATCTATTGTAAAAAACTCACCTCATATGGAAAGTGCCCGCACATTTATAGATTTTGTTACAGGTTATGAGGCACAAACAATGGTAACTACGGAGCTTAACAGACGTTCAGTTCGTGCAGATGTGAAGACACCAAAGTATCTAAAGGCAAAGGATGAAATTAAAATTATACATGCAGATGATGAACTGGTTTATGAAAAGAAAAAAGAATGGATACAAAAATTTAAAGAAATATTTTTGGATATAAATGAAGAATAGGGCATAAGAAAACGTTTATAAAGAATCGCAGGCAAGTCTGCGATATACAATGGAGACAATATGAAAAAAAATAAAATAAGATCCTTTAGTGATAATATAAGGCAAATGTTTATTTTATATGCTATTATACCTACGTTCCTGATTGCCTGTTTATGTATGGCTCTTATCTTAGGAATATGGCAATATACTGTTCATACGACAAACCATTCTGCCAATGCTAAGATAAGTAATGTATTAGAAAAAGTAGTAGAAACTTATGCTAATGAAGTTTCAAGGTTATCAAAGGATGCAACCTTAATTACAGAACCTATTGATACAGATAAGCTGGTAGAAATAAAAAGATCTATGTATAAACTCTCTTCAAAAACAAAATATGCTGCCAAATTATATATTTTGGATAGTGAATTAAATTCAGTCTTTTCAGATTATAATCAAATGCCTGGTTTTCTAATCGATAATACTTGTTATGACTGGGGTATCATTCGTAAAATCCGTGAAAACCCCCAAAGTATATCCTTAAAGATTACAACGGGGAAAGAACAGGTTCTATGTATTGGCACTGGAATACAAGATCAAGAAGAAGTAGCTGGTTATATAGTAGTAACAATTCCGGCTAAGGAATTTCAATTATTATTGACTCAGGTATCCCCACAAACTATTATTACAGACGAAAATGGCTGGGTCTATCTTACGAATAATTATGACTTTCAGGATTTGTTAGGTAGATTTGTAAGAAAATATGAATATTCTGAAGGGTTTATTCAATATAAAGCGAAAGAATATTATCTTTTACAAAACTCAATATGTAATGGCATGCTTCGGGTGTATACAATAACAAGCCATGACATGGAATCCAGAATGTTTTATATTATGGGGGTGTTTATCCTTTTTATATTTACTGCAATCGTTATAATTACCTATTTTATCAGTGGAAAAGTTGCAAAAAAGAGTACCAGGGATATTTATAAAATAGCGGAGGCATTTGAGCAGGTTAAGAAAGGTAATTTGGAACGTTATCTGGATATTAAAAGCAGCGCTGAATTTAAGGAAATCGGTGAAGCTTATAATTTAATGCTGGATGGTTTGAAAAATAACATAAAAGAAAATAAGGAATTAACCAGGTATGCTGCATTTGCACAAGTAAAACAATTGGAGGCACAGTTTAATCCTCATTTTCTCTTTAATACTTTAGATAATATCCGCTTTATGAGTAAGATTGATTCTGAAGCTTCTGATAAAATGATTGTTGCATTATCAACATTACTTCGATACAGCCTTAGCGATGCAGAAGAAGAAATTCAGGTTGAAGAAGATATACGATATACGGAAAGCTATCTTACTATATTAAAAATAAGATTTAACAGAAGATTTACCTATGAAATTGATATAGAAGAAAAGGTTAAGAAGTATTTAATTCCCAAATTAATGATGCAATCAATTATTGAAAATGCTGTCAAATACGGTTATGCAGAAGAAGATACTCTGCATGTTGCCATTAAGGGTTTTGAGAAAGGCGGCAATTTAATTTTTATTTGTAAAGATAGCGGAGCCGGTATTAGAGAAGATACATTAAGGCAAATTAGGGAAAACCTTCAGTCACCAGTTAATAAAACAAACCATCATGGTATTTATAATATACATAGAAGAATACAATTAATGTATCACGGGGATTATGGAGTCACTTTGGAAAGTAAATTAGGAGAGGGAACGGTTGTTACCTTGACGCTGCCTATTCGCATGAACTTAGATTTATAGCAGTATTGTTATAATACAAAGAAAGAAGGTATATGGTTATGCTAAAGGTATTAATAGTGGAAGACGAGGATATTATCAGAAAAGGTTTAGCTTATACGATTGACTGGTTAAGCGTAGGATATGTTCTTGCAGGGGAGGCTGCAAACGGTGAAGAAGGAATTGAAAAGATAATAGAATTAAAACCAGATGTAGTGATTGCAGACATAATGATGCCAAAAGTAAATGGTCTTGAAATGATTCAACGTGCCAGTGAAGAAGTTCAATTTAAAAGTGTAATTTTGACAAGCTATGCAGAATTTGAATATGCAAAAACTGCAATTGAACTGAAAGCTTATGCTTATCTTATGAAACCTGTTGATGTAGATAAGCTGAAAGAAGTTATGGGTAAGCTTCTAATTGATATTGAAAAGGAAAATGAAAAGGAACTAATCTACCAACAGAAAAATCAGGGAATGGATATTGAGCTGCTTTCTTCCAGCGATTCCTATAAAAACCCTTATGTTAAGAAAACTATAGCTTTTATTAAAAAGCGTTACATAGAAAAGTTAAGTATAGAAAGTATTTCAGAAGAATTAGAGGTAAGTACCAGCTATCTTAGTAGGAAGTTCAAGGAAGAAACAGGGCATACTTATCTTGATTTTTTAAATATGTATCGTGTACAACAAGCTATAAGACTATTGGATGAAGGAACATATCGAGTTTATCAGATATCAGATATGACAGGATTTACGGATTATAAGCACTTTTGTTCTGTATTTAAGCGTTATACGAACACATCTCCAACCGAATTTATGAAATATAAGGAGTATACAAGTTAACAGTTCATTTTTACGGATAATTTTACATAATAATAGGTATCAACAATTACATATATTATCTATGATATAAACATGAAGGATACAAATGGGGGATTCATATTGTATATCTTCAAATAAGCGATAATTATATGGAGGGTGTAACATGAAAAAGTTGATATCAGTTCTACTAATTCTTACCACGGTCAGTGCATTACTAGTTGGCTGCGGTACTTCACAGAATTCAAAAACAAGTAAAAATGTAGAAAAAAGTGAAGCAGATAAGATTATTGAACAAGCAGAAAAAATGACGCTTGAAGAACTTTACAAGAAAGCCATTGAGGAATCCAATGGTAAAATCATGTATGGTATTGGTAATTCCAGCCGTGGAGCTACGGCGGCAACTGGCTTTATTGAAGCACTTCAAAAAATTGATTCTTCCTATAATGGAACAATCGAATGGTCTCAGCCAAAGAATAACTCAATTTTTACACTATTAAATGCAGACATAACCAGTTCCAGCCATACATATTCTATGACCTTAATTCAGGATGGCAACCAGAATTAAGGTCATAGAATATG
>CALDJN010000396.1 GCA_937901695.1 uncultured Anaerocolumna sp. | reverse complement strand
AATACGAAATAAAAGTGAATCAAATCAATATAAAAATAAATCAACTCAATATAAAGCAATATTCTTTGCCATATTAGCTGCCGCCTTATATGCCATAAGCACCCCTGTTTCTAAACTCTTACTTGAAGAGATACCTCCAAAACTTATGGCTGCTTTTTTATATTTAGGAGCAGGGTTTGGCATGTTTGTTATTGGATTACTAAAGAAAAAAAGTAATTTCAATAAGCAAATCGAAAATTGCGAATTAAGCTTATCAAGGCAAGAGCTTCCCTATATTATTGGGATGGTGGTATTAGATATTGCAGCCCCCATTTTTTTAATGATAGGTCTTACTTTAACAACTTCCTCTAATGCCTCTTTACTAAATAACTTTGAGATTGTAACAACTTCATTAATTGCATTATTCATCTTCAAAGAAATGATTAGCAAGAGACTTTGGATTGCTATCATTCTTATCACTTTATCCAGTATGATATTATCCTATGAAGATATCACCAGCTTATCCTTTTCTTATGGCTCCATTCTTGTTTTACTGGCATGTGTATGCTGGGGATTTGAAAATAATTGTACCAGAAAACTTTCAGTAAAAGACCCTTTGGAGATTGTTGTTATTAAAGGATTTGGTTCAGGTTTAGGTTCTCTTATAATAGCCCTTTCTCTTGGAGACAGAGTAAGCAATCTTTCTTATACATTAGCAGCCTTTATATTGGGATTCTTTTCTTATGGCTTAAGTATATTTTTTTATATCTACGCCCAAAGAGATTTAGGAGCAGCAAAAACAAGTGCGTATTATGCAATTTCTCCCTTTATTGGAGTGGGATTATCTTTAATTATATATAGGGAAATTCCTTCTGCTTCTTTCATTATCGCTTGTGTTATAATGATGATTGGTACATATTTTGCCTCTACATAGTTAAAAGGAATTACTTTTCAAACTAAGAATGTTATGTTATAATGTTCACGTTAGACAGATATCCATTTAAGCAAGAAATAATATGCTTGTTCGTAATATGATAAACATAAAAGTTATGTAATGACGGGTATGCAAAACATGCATGCCCTTATATTTTAAAATGATTAATAAAAGGGAGTAATTTATGAAGGTTACTATTTATACAGATGGTTCCGCAAGAGGAAATCCAGACGGTCCAGGTGGCTATGGAACAATCCTTGTATTCGTTGATTCCAAAGGTCAGGAGCATATAAGGGAATACTCAGGAGGGTATAAGAAAACAACCAATAACCGAATGGAATTAATGGCAGCAATTGTAGGCTTGGAAGCACTGACAAAGCCATGTGAAGTGGATTTATATTCTGATTCACAATATCTGGTGAAGGCTTTTAATGAACACTGGTTAGATGGTTGGATTAAAAAAGGATGGAAACGGGGTAAGAATGAACCGGTTAAAAACGTGGACCTATGGAAAAGGATTCTGGAAGCCATAAAACCTCATAAAGTTAACTTTATCTGGGTAAAGGGACATGCAGGTCATACACAAAATGAACGGTGTGATGTTTTAGCAACCTCTGCTGCAGATGGAGATGAACTAATGGACGATGTTATCCTTTAACCTTCCATTGGATATAATTTTGATGTCTCAAATAATATTATTTAGCTTCCATTATTCAGATTGTATGGAGGAAGGTTAAAATTAACACTAATTTCTCATTAAAATCTTACTGAAAAATCCTTGCCAAAACCCATAAATTCAAGGTTTTACAAGGATTTTTAGAGAATTTATAATCAAGATAAGTATAAAATAAAGTACCATATATTTAGAAGGGACGATTACCATGGCAGAATTTACACCAATGATGCAGCAATACATGGAGATAAAAAACCAATATAAAGATTGTATCTTATTTTACCGTTTAGGCGATTTTTATGAAATGTTTTTTGAGGATGCGGAAATTTGTTCAAAAGAACTTGAAATAACATTAACAGGGAAAAACTGCGGACTTGAAGAGAGAGCACCTATGTGTGGTATACCTTATCATGCAGTTGACGGCTATTTAAGTAAATTAATTAGTAAGGGCTATCGTGTAGCCATAGGCGAGCAGGTAGAAGACCCCAAGGCTGCAAAAGGAATTGTTAAAAGAGAAGTAATTCGTATTGTAACACCAGGAACTAATATCAATCCGCAAGCATTAGATGAAAGTAAGAATAATTATCTAATGGGAATTGTACATACTACTAATGCCTATGGAATTAGTACAGTAGACGTAACTACCGGTGATTTTTATGTTACGGAAGTAGACTCTGACCGAAAATTACTGGATGAAATAACAAAATTTAATCCTTCTGAAATTATATGTAATCATACATTTTTAGTAAGTGGTGTAGATATAGATGATTTAAAAAATCGTCTTCAGATTACCTTATCTGATCTTGATTCTTGGTATTTCGATGATGATGGATGCGTCAAATCACTAAAGGAGCATTTTGATGTATCTTCTTTAGATGGTCTTGGTTTAAAAGATTATACTATAGGTGTTGTTGCTGCAGGTGCAGTATTACAGTATCTATATGAGACGCAGAAAAATTCCTTAACCCATTTAACCAAAATTACACCATATATTACAAGCAAATATATGATTCTGGACAGTTCTACAAGGCGTAATCTGGAATTGGTGGAAACTCTTAGAGAAAAGCAAAAAAGAGGCTCCCTTCTTTGGGTACTTGATAAAACCAAAACTGCTATGGGTGCCAGATTGTTAAGAAGTTATTTGGAACAGCCTTTAATTGATAAGAAAGAAATCAATATCCGTCTGGATGCCATTGAAGAACTAAATGATAACGTAATTACAAGAGAAGAGATTCGGGAATATTTAAATCCTATCTACGATTTAGAGCGTTTGATGGGAAGAATCAGTTATAAAAGTGCAGGACCTAGAGATTTAATTGCCTTTAAGTCCTCTTTATCCATGCTTCCACATATTAAGGTATTATTAAATAACTCTTCCAGTGATTTGCTAAAAAATATCTATAATAATTTAGACCCATTAGATGATTTATATGATTTGATTGAAAAATCCATAGAAGAAGAGCCGCCAATTACCGTTAGAGAAGGCGGTATCATCAAAAATGGTTTTCATGAAGAAGTAGACAAGCTTCGCAAAGCTAAAACAGAAGGGAAAACATGGCTTGCAGAACTAGAAAGTAAAGAAAAAGAAAAGACTGGAATTAAGAATCTTCGGATTAAGTTTAATAAAGTGTTCGGATATTATCTGGAAGTAACTAATTCCTATCAAAACTTGGTTCCGGAAAACTGGATTCGTAAACAAACACTAACCAATGCAGAACGTTATACAACACCGGAATTAAAGGAATTGGAAGATGTGATTTTAGGTGCTGAGGATAAATTATTTTCTTTGGAATATGATTTATTTTGTGAAATTCGTGACAAAATCGCAGAGGAAGTCAGCCGTATCCAGTTAACAGCCAAAGCAATCGCAAAGTTAGATGTATTTACATCCTTAGCCTTAGTAGCTGAAAGAAACAATTTTGCCAGGCCGTTAATTAACGAAGAAGGTGTTATCGATATTAAAGATGGCCGCCATCCGGTTGTTGAAAATATGATTACTAACGATATGTTTGTAGCAAATGATACTTATCTTGATAACAAAGATAAGAGAATCTCTATTATTACCGGTCCCAATATGGCTGGAAAATCAACCTATATGAGGCAGACTGCATTAATTGTACTAATGGCTCAGGTGGGAAGCTTTGTGCCTGCTTCCTATGCTAATATAGGAATTGTTGATCGAATCTTTACCCGTGTTGGTGCTTCTGACGACCTAGCCTCAGGTCAAAGTACTTTCATGGTGGAAATGACAGAAGTAGCTAATATACTTAGAAATGCAACTAAGAATAGCTTGCTTATCCTGGATGAAATTGGAAGAGGTACCAGTACCTTTGACGGACTAAGTATTGCATGGGCTGTTGTAGAACATATCAGTAATCCAAAACTTTTAGGAGCCAAAACTTTATTTGCAACCCATTACCATGAATTAACCGAGTTGGAAGGCAAATTAGACAGTGTAAATAATTATTGTATTGCTGTTAAGGAGCAAGGAGAAGACATTGTATTCCTTCGTAAGATAGTGAAAGGCGGCGCTGATAAGAGTTACGGTATTCAAGTGGCAAAATTAGCAGGAGTTCCTGATAGTGTATTAAAAAGAGCAGGCGAAATTGTAGAGGAATTAAGCCAAAATGATATTGCCGAAAAGGCAAAAGCAATCGCAGATTCCCGCTGTAACCAAGACAGTAAACAAGATATTGATAAAGGCGGTGTTGCTGAAGAAGGCAATGAAGCAGGTTCAAACCATAAAGTTAAGACAAAACATACAGATATACCGAATCAAATGTCTTTGTTTGATTTAAATAATGTTGTAAATCCATATGAAGGTATCATAAAAGAATTAAAAGCAATAAACTTAAATTCCATAACACCAATGGATGCCATGAATAAACTTTATGAAATACAATCGAAGATAAAATAAACAGAAAAATTATATAAGAATTGAGGTGAGCATATGGCGAAAATTACAGTTTTAGATGAGAATACAATCAATCAAATAGCTGCCGGTGAGGTAATTGAACGTCCGGCAGCAGTGGTAAAAGAATTAGTTGAGAATTCCATAGATGCAGGTGCTAATGCGATTACGGTAGAAATTAAGGAGGGAGGTATCAGCTTTATTCGAATTACGGACAATGGTTCCGGTATTGAAGAAGATGATATGCCGCTGGTTTTCTTAAGGCATTCCACCAGCAAAATAAAATCTGCTGAAGACTTATTAAGGGTTTCCAGTTTAGGATTTCGTGGTGAAGCATTATCCAGTATTGCAGCCATAGCTCAGGTGGAACTTGTTACCAAGACTTCTGAGGCTTTTTCCGGTATAAGATACCAAATTGCAGGGGGGGAAGAGAAAAGCATGGAGCATATCGGCTGTCCTAATGGCACAACATTCATTATCAGAAACCTTTTCTTTAATACGCCTGCAAGAAGAAAATTTTTAAAGTCACCGGTTACGGAAGCAGGATACATCAGTGACTTAATGGAACGATTATCCGTGTCTCATCCAAATGTTGCCTTTAAATTCATAAACAACAATCAAATTAAGCTTCATACATCTGGAAATAATAATCTTAAAGATATTATATATAATGTTTATGGAAGAGATATTGCCTCTCATTTAGTAACAGTGGAGGACAATGCAAATCAACTATATATAGAAGGTTTTATAGCAAAGCCTATAGTTTCCCGTGGCAATCGAAATTACGAAAATTATTTTATAAATGGAAGATACATTAAAAGTCCTTTAATCAGTAAAGCAATCGAAGAAGCTTTTCGCCCGTTTTCTATGACTCACCGTTATGGTTTTACATGTCTTCATTTG
>CALDJN010000395.1 GCA_937901695.1 uncultured Anaerocolumna sp. | reverse complement strand
AATTCAACTTCGTTGAATTTTTGCTCAGAATGACATTCTTTCATAGCAATGACATGTTTTCATAGCAATGACATGCTTTCATAGCAATAACATGCTTTCATAGCAATGACGTGCTTTCATGACAATGACATGCTTTCATAGCAATGACAATTTACTTATCCTCTAATAAGGTGAGAACACGATTTCTCAAATCATTATGAGCATTTATAATTAAATCTTGCTTTTTACTAATCCAATCCTCTTGTGAATCACTAATTTTCTTAGCTTCTTTTAGCATATCTTCCATAGCCTTAGGACCACAGCCGCCTTTTATATTGCGAACATTTACAAAGTGTTTTGGATCAATACTTTCTTTAATTTTTATAAAATCAATCTCCCATTTTAAACTGGTTACTTGCTCAAATGTTTCTTTTACATGTTCTTCATCTATATCCTGAATGGATTTGCCTTTTGCTATATATTCTTTTGCTAACTTGCTTGCCACACTATGGGCTTTACGAAATGGCACACCGGTTTCTCTTACCAATGTATCCGCCAGCTCTGTAATGGTGGCAAAACCATTGTAGGCACGCTGCAGCAACACTTCCTTATTGACTTCAATGGTTGACATTACGTTTGCAAATAGAACATAGCATTTTGATAAAATATCACAAGCCATCCATCCATAAGGCTGTGCATCATCTTCCGTATCTACAATATCACCATAAGGTGTATTATGCAACATAGTCAATAATGTTTGGCAATTGCCTATGGAAGTAGAAAGCAGTGATCTTAAATGTTCGATAGAAACCGGATTTCGTTTTTGAGGCATAATGGAACTTACTTGTACATAAGGATCACCAGCCCGTAAAACATTAAATTCCTGTGTAGCCCATAAAAGGAAATCTTGAACTACCTTTCCTGCATCAATAGCGGCAAGCATAATTGCGGTTGCTGTTTCACCTAAATAATCTCCACCTCCAATGGCATCATAACTATTTACAACCATTTCATCAAATCCAAGCAAATCTGCCATAATCTGTCTATCTATTGGGAATCCTGTAGTTGTTATGGCACAGGCTCCCATACTGCTTCTGTTCACCGTCATAAATGCATGTTCCAGTCTATCCATATCCCGGCTAAGTATCTGGCAAGCAGCAAGTATATAGTGCCCTAATGTAGTAATCTGTGCCTGCTGGGTATGGGTATGAGCTACCATAATGGTATCTTTATGTTCTTCAGCCAAGCAGGTAAAGACCTCTATTAACTTTTGCAAAGATTTCATTGCCTCCAGCAAATATTCTCTCATTACCATTCGATACATAGTAACTCCCATATCATTTCTGCTGCGAGCCAGATGCAAATTTCCTGCAATATCACCAACTGATTTTAATAGTGCATCTTCCACCTCAAAAAATAGGTCTTCATATTGTCCTGTATAACATCCATTTCGAAGCTGTTCCAGATTTAGCTCCTCTAAAGCTTTAGCAATCTTTTTTGCTTCTTCTTTACCTAATAGCTTTTGTTCATAGAGCATAATCAAATGAGCATAATTAACTTCCATCATAGGATCTAGCAGCTTCTTTTTTGCATTGTCATATGCAGGTTTTAAAACCAGTTCTGTAAAAGACTTTGCAGGAAATTTTTCTCCGTCCTCAAGAACTGCACTTTTCTTCATCTTCTCATAAGAACTATTTTTCATGAAATACCTTCTTTCTTCCAGATTCTATATCTGGGTTCATGTAACTTCTATTATTTAAATCAATAAAAATTCCTACCTAGATTATTACAATAGTTAAGTCTCGTATGTCGACAGACTTGTTAAGTTACGACTTACGCAACTTGAATTATTACAATAGTTAAGCTTCGTAGTGCAGCTAATCATTATATTGCAGATATTTCTGAATCACCCTTTATTTTTTCAGAGATTAGTAATAAAACAGCAACTAACACGATTTGTAATACACCGTATGCACAAGCCGTTCCAAAATGAAAGGAATACATCTTTTGATAAATAGCCACAGAGATTGGAATACTTCTAGGAGTGTACAGCAATATGGAAGCAACAAATTCACCAATCCCCTGAACGAAACCTAAGATAGCTCCAGATGCGATTCCTCCTGCTACCATTGGAAGAACTATCTTTCTAAAACTGTACCACCAGTTTGCTCCAAGACCTCTGGCTGCTTCTTCACAAGATGAATCTGTTTGGGAAAAGGCAGCATAGGTAGAGCGATAAATCAATGGCAAATGCCTTATAAAATAAGCCAATGGTATAATCCAAAAAGTAGCCACAATAACCTGCCCAAAGCTAAATATAGAAGGAACATTAAATGCTGCAATAAGGCTAATACCAACTACTGTCCCTGGAAGCGCCCAAGGTATCATAATTAATTTATCAATAATGGATTTTCCTTTAAATTTCACTCTGCTAACCGCATAGGCAACTATAACACCAAATATTACATTACCTGCAGTAGCAATTAAACTCATAACTAAGCTATTTTTAATAGGCTTCCATGTCTTAGCATCTGTAAATAATTCGGCGTAGTGAGCTATTGTATATTTTGGCGGCAAAACTTGATACGTCCAAGTACCATCTTTTGAAAAAGAAATTAATATAATAGTTAAAATAGGTAACAGCAAAATAATCACAGCTACAATAGATGCTATAATCGCCAATGTCTTTTTAAATTGGCTTTTCACTTCTTTTCTATGTACTGCTGCTCCTTTACTTACACTGGCGTAATTTCGTTTTCCTTCATACAATCGCATAATAATTAAAAAAGATACCGAAATAATAGTCAGAATAGTGGATTGGGCAGATGCCATTCCAAGATCTCCATTGGTTCTGGATAATACAATCTGCATAGTCAGTGTTCTATCAATTCCATATATTAGCGGAGCAGTATAAGAAGCCATAGAAATCATAAAAACTAATAAAGAGGCTGCAATTAAAGAAGGCGTTAACATTGGTAATGTTACTCTCCTGAAAACCTGCCCTTTGGAGGCACCTAAATTGAGAGCTGCTTCTTCCAGTGAACTGTCCCGGTTACGTAAAGCTGCCGATATTGGCAAATAAAAATAGGTATACATAGTAAAGGTATGCACTACAATAACTCCTGCTATTCCATTTAGATAAAACGGCACTTTGGCAAGTCCAAATATTTCTTTTAATCCTCTTGGAATAATTCCGGTGCTTCCATATAAGAAATCAAAAGAAATGGCTCCGATTAAGGATGGCAGCGCCATAGGAATTACGGCAAAAGCCTTTAATACTTTTCTTCCGGGAAATTCATAACTTTCTAAAAGAAAAGCCAAACCGGTGCCAACAATACCACAGCTAATTACACTTAAAATAGATATGTATAAACTATTCCAGGTAGCCTGTATATTCGTCCTGCTGGATAAGCTAAAAAATCTTTTATAAAGTTCCAGACTAAACTTTCCATCTACATAAAAACTATCAATAAATACACGATATAATGGATATACAACGTAACCTAATAAGATAAAGAAAATTGGTGCCAAAACAATATATATAAACCAAGGTTTTGCGCTAATGGGAAGTTTAGTAACAGAAGAACTATTGTTATCTTTCTTCATGGCTGGCCTCCTTATTTAAGAAGTACAAACTCTTTACCGGTATATGTACCGTCAGACTTTCACCTTTCTTCTTAAGAACTTCACCTTGATTTATAATGGTTGCCTTAAGGGTATCTCCTGCTAAATCAAGCTGGTAATTAGCACTCATTCCTGTAAACTCGGAATGGATTACTTTTGTATCCAATCTATTTATCTCCTGATTGCGGTAAAGTTCTACACACTCTGGACGTATAGCTGCTAAAACTTCTTTTCCAGGCCCTAATTGAATATCTGAAACTACATTTTCCTTTAAACCTACTAAACTTGTTCCATCTTTTAATTTGATAAATATCTTATCATTTTCGATTTTCTCTATATAAGCTGTAAAAATAGAATGTTTTCCAATAAAATCTGCAACAAAACTGTTTTTTGGTTTCGCATATACCTCATAAGGTGTTCCAATTTGCTGCATAATACCATTTTTCATAATCAAAATACGATCAGAAATTGCCATGGCTTCTGACTGATCATGTGTTACATAAATGGTTGTAATCCCTAATTCCATTTGCAACCTTTTAATTTCACTTCTTGTATCATCTCTTAATTTTGCATCTAGATTAGAGAGAGGTTCATCTAATAATAGAATCTTAGGTTCTATAACCAATGCTCTGGCTAATGCCACTCTTTGCTGCTGACCACCTGATATTTCATGAACTTTTCGATTTTCATAACCGGATAAATGAACCAAATCTAAAGCTCTTGCAACACGTTTCTTAATATCCTGCTTATTTAATTTGCGGATTTTTAAGCCAAATGCAACGTTCTCACCAATTGTCATATGGGGAAATAATGCATAATTCTGAAAAACCATACCAATATCTCTTTTGTTTGGCGCCAGAGTGGTTACATCCCTTTGGTCAAATAGAATTCTCCCTTCACTTGGATAACTAAAGCCTGCTATCATTCGCAATGTAGTAGTCTTTCCGCAGCCACTGGGTCCGAGAAAGGTAAAGAACTCTCCACTTTTTATATGAAAATCTGCATCTTCCACCGCTGTAAATTTAC
>CALDJN010000394.1 GCA_937901695.1 uncultured Anaerocolumna sp. | reverse complement strand
CCTCTTTCAAAGGCTTATGGGTTACCACAAACAACAGAAGAGGAAAAGAAGAATAAAGCCTTTATATTAGAAAATGAATTAAAAAATGCCTGTGAAGTACCAGTGAAAATTATGGAATGTTGTTGTGAGGCAATTGATTTGCTGGAAGAGTATTCGATAAAAGGTACAAGGATTGCTATAAGTGATGTAGGTGTTGGTGCCGCTTTTTGTAAATCAGCCTTTTTAGGGGCAAGTTTGAACGTTTTCATAAATACCAAGTTGATGAAAAATCTTCAAAGAAAAAATGACTTTAACATAATGGCTCAGGATATGCTGGATAAATATATTGAGAAAGCGGACAGCATTTATAAAAAGGTGGAAGTGTCATTAAGAGGTGAAGTAAATGGCTGATATTTTAAAAGGTAATGAGGTTGTTACTGCCTTAAATAAGGAACTATCTGAAAAGGTGGTTAGTTTAAAAAAAGAAGGAATCTTTCCACGGTTAGCTATAGTCAGAATTGGAGATAAAGATTCTGATATTTCCTATGAGAAAGGTGCTATAAAAAGATGTGAGACCATTGGAGTATCCGTGTTACCTGTTAAACTGGAAGAGGATATTACGCAAATTGAATTAGAGGATAATATTAAGAAGTTGAACCAGGACAAATCAGTACATGGTATATTGATATTTCGACCTTTGCCAAAACATTTAGACGAAAATAAAATATGTGACATGCTTTTAATGGATAAAGATGTGGATGGCGTTACAAAGGGCTCCTTAGCAGGAGTATTTACTGATAGCAATGATGGCTTTCCACCTTGTACAGCAGAAGCTTGTGTTGAATTGTTGAAATATTATGGTGTCAATGTTGCCGGAAAGAATGTTGTTATCGTAGGAAGAAGCCTTGTAGTTGGGAAACCTTTATCTATGATGCTTTTAAAACAAAATGCTACGGTTACTATTTGCCATAGTAAAACCAAAGATTTGCCAAAGGTTTGCTCGAAAGCAGATATCTTGATTGTGGCAGTAGGAAGCGCCAATATGGTAAATGAACAATATGTATCTGCTGGGCAGGTAGTAATTGATGTTGGAATCAATATGGATCAGGAAGGAAATTTATGTGGTGATGTTTCTTATCCTAATGTTTCAAAGATTGTAAAGGCAATAACTCCTGTCCCCGGAGGTGTAGGCTCCGTTACTACAAGTATATTGGCAGGCCATACCATTAATGCCGCAATGAGACAGGGAGGTATGTAGATGCAGCTATTTTCAATGAAAGAAGTTATTGAAAATTACAACATGGCATCTGTAAAAAAGTGCAAAAAGTCTGCCATAAATATATTATTTATGGCAATGGTAGCAGGTCTTATTATCGGACTGGCAGGTTTAAGTGCCAGTTTGGCATCTTTCACCATAGAAAATTATTCAATCAGACGTTTGGTAAACGGTTTGATATTCCCTTTTGGACTGGGAATAATTATGTTATTGGAATCCCAGCTATTTACCGGCAATTGTATGATGGTGGTTTCACTAATACAAAGAAAAATTAAATTGAAAATGCTATTAAGAAATTGGCTCCTTGTTTATATAGGCAATTTTGCCGGAGCATTTTTTGTTGGATTTATAACCTATTATTTAAATATATACCAAAAAGAATTATTTGGAATATATTTGCTGAATATTTCGATTGATAAATGCCAGAATCAATTTTTACAATTATTCGTAATGGGGGTTTTGGGAAATATATTAGTATGTACAGGTGTACTCTTAAGCATGAGTGCTAAAGACACAGTGGGGCGAATTTATGGAGCTTATATTCCTGTATCATTATTTATAATTTCCGGATTTGAGCATTGCATTGCAAATATGTTTTATGTACCAGCTGCATTGTTTTGTATAAAGGATCAATCTATTGTGGAAAAAGCCATGGCTGAAGGCATTAATATTTCTACTTTGTCATGGGAAAGCTTTTTTGTAAGAAATCTAATTCCAGTTACTTTGGGTAATATCATTGGTGGCATGTTAATAGGATTATTAATTTGGAATTATTCAAGGGAGGAAAGTTAATGAATAAAACAAATATTAAAACCATTACATCTGTCGCAATGTTAATTTCGGTTGAAATTATCATGTCAAGATTTTTGGCGATAACTACACCAATTGTAAAAATTAGTTTTGCATTCATACCAATTGTTATTATTGCTCATATGTATGGTCCTTTATATTCATCTTTAGCAGCAGCTATTGCCGACATTATTGGAGCATTATTATTCCCTGTGGGACCATATTTTTTAGGCTTTACAGTGACAGCATTTTTAGCAGGCTTAACCTATGGGGTATTTTTATATAAAAGAAATGTTACTAAACTAAGTATTGTTACAATGGTTCTTACTATATCCATAGTTTTAAATTTAGGATTAGACACACTATGGTTATACATAATTACAGGAAAAGCTTTTTTAGTACTCTTATTGCCTCGAATAATGAAGACTTTATTGATGTTTCCATTTCAAATTTCTGTAATCTATTTGGTTATTAAAAAGTCAATTACTATTAAAAAGCTAATTTATAATTCGTGATTGTTTAGTATTTACAGAAAGTATGGCAATAATAAATTAAGTTTATACAAATTTCTCATATCATCTTTGAGCAGAATACCGAAAATAGAAAAATAAACAAAAATGTATTGAAATATTACGAAATATGTGATATCTTAAATTTAGGTTAATCGTTTACGTAAACGTTTATATCATAACTTTTTTAGAAGGGAGGTGACTGATATGCATAAAACTAACAAGATTTTAAATGTAAAATTATCTTCAGTAATCACAGGACTTCGTTGGGGTGAAGTAATTATTATTGCAGATGCTGGATTACCAGTTCCCAAAGGAGTTGAAACTTTAGATTTATCTATTTGTGAAGGCAAACCCGTTCTTGAAGATATTTTGCCTCTGATGAAGGAAAGCTTAACATATGACAGAGTAATTGTAGCAACAGAAATGGAAAAAACCAATAAGAAAAAATTCGATTATGTTAAAGAAATGTTTTCCGAAAAATTTGAGACAATGGGTAATCTTCAGTGGGAAGAAGAATTCCTGCCGAAAGCAAAGCTTGTTGTACAAACAGGTGAGACAAGTCCATACGGAAATGTAATTTTTGTTGGAGGTCTTGATTTCTTCCAATTAGGCATGGCAGATTAACTTTAAAAATATTTTATCAAAGAGAGGTAAAGAAAATGATTTATACAGCAGATCAATTATGTAGAAAATATTGGGTAGCAGAAGCTAAATGTGATGTAGAGGCCATTTTAAAAATATGGGATAAAAATGGAGAATTTCATGGTCCTGATTTTGACTTATATGGAGAGGACGATTTAAGAGCCTTCTTTACAAAGAATTTTGAACAATATCCAGGACTTGATATTTCAATAAACAGAGTTTTTGGTGACAGCAATTTGGCTTGCATCGAATGGGAAGCTAAGCAAACTGATAAGAATGGAAAAGCTTATCGCTTACGTGGAAGTTATCATGCAAATGCCAACGGTAAAAATATTACTTATGTAAATGTCTGGTTCGACAGATACGATTGGAAAGAATGAATAGGAGCAAAATATGCTGGATCTTATAATTAAAAATTCTTTAGTAGTATTACCCGGATGCCCACAGAAAGTTAATGTGGGCATCCAGAATGGGAAAATTATATATATCGGTGAAGATGTATTAGAAGCCGAGAAGATAATAGATGGAAGCGGCAAGATTCTTATTCCTGGTGGAATAGAAGCACATGCCCACGTATGGGAACCTATGCATACAGGCTGGACAAAAGGAAAAGAAGAGTGGCTCGCTGATTCAGAAGGTACCACAAGAGCTGCATTATTCGGCGGTACTACTTGTGTCACCTCATTTGCCTTTATGGATGTACATTCGAAAGAAGTAATATACAATGTTGCAAAGGCTGTTGATTCTCGAAAAGAGGTTTTTAAAAACCACAGTTTCACTCATTATATTTTCCATCCGGTTTTAACTGGAACTCCATCGGAAGAAACAATTGAAAGTATAAAACAGGCAATTGAGGAAGGAACAACTTCCTTTAAAGTTTTCACAACAGATGTAACTTCAAAGCAGACAGGTGTTAGAATTGAGACCGGTTCTATGTTATCAATAATGAAGGTTCTGGCAGAAAACAAAGGTATACTTATGGTTCATGCCGAAGATGATGAGTTGGTTCGCTATATGGAAAATAGGCTTGCAAAGGAAGGCAGAAATCAGGCATACAATTTAAATTTAGTTCATTCAAGTCTGTCAGAAGGTATTGCATTTAATAAAGTGATTCAACTTGCTAAGGAAGCCGGCTCTGCTACATTTTTTGCACACGTAACGGGCCGTAGTGGAATTAGGGAGATAAAAAGAGCACAGCAAGAAGGACAGGCAGTGTATGGAGAAGTATTACACAATTATTTAATGTTCTGTAATGAGGATTATCATAAACCCAATGGAATACGCTTCCATACTTATCCTGCAATGAAGGATGCTGAAGACCGGGCTGCATTGTGGAATGGTCTTGCAGATGGAACATTAACAATGGTATCAACGGATGAATACACGACACCCTATGAAACAAAGATTCAGGGAAATACAGTTGAAACTGCATGTGGTGGATTAAATGGTATCGAAACCCGTGGTATTGTAGCATTTTCTGAAGGTTATAGTAAAGGCAAGATATCTTTGGAAAGATTTGTAGAGATATTTTCTACGAACCCTGCAAAGGTATTGGGATTATATCCACAAAAGGGTACAATTCAAGTCGGCAGTGATGCTGATCTTGTACTTTGGGATCCTAATATAGAAAAAACCGTTGAGTTAAAGGATTTACATCAGCCATCGGATTACAGTATTTTTGTTGGTATGGATGTCAAAGGCTGGCCTGTAACAGTTTTACTTGATGGTAAGGTTGTAATCGATAAAGGAGAATTATTAGGAAAACCTACAGATGGAAGGTTTATTAAACGTAAAATGACAAGTGAAGTATTAAACGGTTATTATAAAGAACGTTAAAAATATGGAGGAAATATGAAAGCGTTAGTATATGATGCACCAAAACAATTTTCTGTTAAAGAAATACCTACTCCTGAGCCAAAAGCAGGAGAGGTTAGAATTAAAGTTTTAATGACTGGTGTATGCGGAACTGACATACACTTGCATAATGGTACTTTTATTGGAAAGTATCCTCTAATTCCTGGTCATGAAATGGTTGGAATTATTGACAAATTAGGTGAAGGCGTAAATGATGAATATACCCATTTTCATGTTGGTCAGCAAGTTACTATGAATGGTAATTTTGCATGTGGAGAATGTGAGAGTTGTAAGAATGGAAAGCCATTATTCTGTGAACAGCTGACATGTCTTGGCTGCAATGGCGATGGTGCTTATGCAGAGTATATGGTTGTTCCTAAAAAACTGGTTTATGATGCAGAAGGCATTGATCCGGAATTAGTCGTATTTACAGAACCACTTGCTTGTACAGTACATGGAATGGATGTTTTGCAACCCAAAGTAGGATCTGATATTCTACTTATCGGTGCAGGACCAACAAGTGCTATGTTTGCTCAACTATTGATTCACGGTGGTGCAGGCAATGTAACGGTTGCAGCTTCAAAGGAATTTAAATTAAAGTTATTAAAAGAATATGGAGTTAATGATACGCTTTTAATCGATCGCAGCGATAGTAAGAAAACAGCAGAGATACTGAAAAAACACCGCCCTAATGGATATGATATTGTTATTGACGCAACAGGAGCACCTTCCATTCAGGAATTATGTACCGGTTTAGTTAAAAAAGGTGGTACCGTGATGTTTTATGGTGTAGGAAAACAGAATTCACCAATTAAGTTGGATGCTTATGATGTATTCGAAAGAGAATTGACAATCAAAGGTTCTTTTGCACAGGTTAATTCTTTTGCCGGAGCTTTGGCTATGCTTCGCAGCGGCCGTATTCGCACTGACGGTTTAATTACCCATAAATTTAAGCTGGAAGAGTGGCAGGAGGTTTTAAACACACATGCATCTGATAGCAGCGCCCATAAACTTGTTGTGATACCATAGGGTATTAAAGAAAAGGAGATATGAATGCCAAAACTCAATGCTTTATTTGAACCAATTAAAATCGGTAATAAAACAGTGAAAAATAGATTTGTATTGCCCCCGATGATTTTGGGGGAAGCTACACCAGATGGTTATGTAACTAGAAATATGATTGACCGTTATCGTGACATTGCTGAAGGCGGTGTGGGAATGATGGTTGTTGAAGGTGTAGCTGTTAATACACCAGGTTCCAAAGGAATTGGTGGTCTTATTGCAAAAAATAATAATCTTCAAGGATTGGCTAACATAGCAAATGAGGTAAAACTACATGGTGTGCTTGCTGTTATGCAGGTATTACATTGTGGAAGACAAGCATTACCTGAAGCAAATGGTGGAGTTCAGCCAGTATCCGTATCAGATATTCCATTTTGGATGGGTACAAAGTTTGCACCCACACCACGTGCTGCCAGTTTGGAAGAATTGGATGTAATCAAACAAGAGTTTGCGAATGCCGCAGTTTTAGCTCAAAATGCCGGATTTGACGGTATTGAGGTTCATTGTGCCCATGGCTATATCTTAGCTACCTTTTTATCAGCTAAGGTCAATAATCGTACAGACAAATATGGCGGCAGCTGGGATGCAAGAATGCTTTATCCCCTTGAAGTAGTTAAAGCAGTCAGAGAAGCTACAAATCCTAATTTTATTGTAGGTGCACGTATCAGTGCAAGTTATGCAATCGAGGGTGAACCCACTATTGATGATATGAGTATTTTTGCTAAGAAACTGGAAGAGATTGGTGTAGATTATATCAGCGTTTCAGGAGGCACTTATGAAAGTCATTGGAAGCAATCACCGCCTTGTTATTTAAAAAGGAACAGCAACATTGAAGAAGCGGCACGGATTAAAAAGGAAGTAAAGGTTCCCATTCTTGTTGCAGGTGGTATCTGTTACCCAGAGGAAGCAAATGAGTTCGTAGAAAAAGGAATGACAGATTTAGTTTGTTTTGGACGTGCACTCTTTGCAGACCCGGATTTACCTAATAAAGTTAAAGCTGATAAACTGGAAGAAATAAGACCTTGCATTCGCTGCAACCTTGAATTTGGAGATACATTTAAGCAGCATCAGGCTCGTTGCAGCGTTAACTTTCAAATGGGACGTGAAAAGGAATATGAGATTCGTCCTACAATGGTGAAAAAAAAGGTAATGATTGTCGGTGGTGGTCCTGGTGGTATGGAAGCCGCGAGAGTGGCTGCTCTACGTGGACATGAAGTAGAATTATATGAAAAATCAAATGAAATAGGCGGAAGTTTGATTGTAGCGTCAGAACCAGAGCATAAAGAAGAAATTAGACGTTTGCTTGCTTATTTCAGAAATCAGATGAAGAAGAATAATATCCGTGTTCATACAGGTGTTGATGTAGACAGTGAACTTATTAAAGATATGAACCCGGATGCGCTGATTATAGCAACTGGAGCAAGACCTACGATTCCACCAATACCAGGTATTAACAGTAAAAGCGTAGTCATCGGTGAAGATGTATTGATGCATAAGTCCAAAGTCGGTGACAAGATCGTAGTTGCCGGTGGTGGTTGTGTAGGAATTGATATCGTTTTGCAGTTGACTGAGGAAGGCAAGAAAGTAATCCTTGTTGAAAAAGAAGAAACTTTTGGTAAGGACTTAGATGTTATCAGTTGGGCAGCAGTAGAAAAATTGTTCAAGAAATTAGTTGCTGAAGGCAAATTAGAGATTTGCACCAAAACAGCCATTAAAGAAATTTTTGATGATAGTGTAGTTGTAATTGATTCCGAAGGATTAGAGAAAAAGATGGAAATTGATACTTTGATTCTTGCATTGGGATACACGCCTAAGAGAGAGGTTTCAAATCCGATTTCAAATATTATTGCTGAAACCTATATAGTTGGTGATGCTACAGACGCCCGCAGAATCAGACAAGCTATACACGAAGGCTTTATTGCTGGTTTTACTGTTTAATAAAGTAAAATATATAATTAAGAAGGAATAAATAATGAGTAAACTAACAATAAAAGAATTGTTTGATTTAAAAGGAAAAAGACAGATTACTTGTACTACGGCACATGATTATTATACTGCCTGTGCATGTGAAAAAGCCGGAATAGATATGTTTGTAACATCAGGAGAATTTATACGTCAATATATTGTTGGTGATTTTACAAAAACAACAGAGAATATGTCTGATTTATTAACGGTATTAGAAGGTGTACGAAAGGGGGCTCCAGATTGCTTTATTTATGCTTCCATAACTCATGGATTAGGAAATATCAGCGATGAAGAAGCCATAAAGGCATGTATGGCTGCTTTAAACAATGGTGCAGATGCAATCTACTATTCCGGAATGTCATTGGATAGAATCAGAGCTTGCGCAGATCAAAAGATTCCAATTGTTGGACATGCAGGAATGATACCTTGGTTTGCATCCTGGCTGGGTGGATTTCATGCAGTTGGAAAAACAGCGGATGCTGCTTATCAAGTATATCAGGATGCTCTTGCAATGCAAAAAGCAGGCTGTATTGCTATTGAATTAGAGTGCGTACCTTACAAAGTTGCAGAAGAGATATCAAAACGATTGGATATTATTGTTATTTCAATGGGCAGTGGTCATAAATGTGATGGGGAATATTTATTTTCACAGGATTTATTAGGCTTACATAATAATCATTATCCTCGCCATAGTCTACGCTACAAAAATTTATTTGAGCTTACTTGTGAAGGTATTCAGGAGTTTGCTGATGATGTAAACAGTGGTTCAATTGCCCAGAAGCAAAAGTTAATAAATATACCTGAAGAGGAACTTGATAAATTCAAAGAATTACTAAACAGACAGTAGCTTTTGTTTGTTTAAATAATAATATTATCTGCCAAGGAGAAGAGGAATGGCAACAATTAAGGATGTTTCTGCAAATGCCGGAGTATCTTCTGCCACAGTATCTCATGTTATAAATAATACAAGATTTGTATCAGATGAGGTAAGGGAAAGAATTCTAAACAGTATTAAAGAACTGGATTATCATCCCAATGCTATAGCAAGATCCCTAAGAATGGGTAAAAGTAATACCATTGGGGTGGTAGTCCCAAACACAAGGAATCCATATTTTACTGAATTAACCTGGAAAATTGAACAGATTGCTTCCAAAAAAAATTATAGTGTTATTATTTGTAATACTGAAAATTTAGCGGAGAAAGAAAAATTCTACATTAATGTGCTGGCTCAAAAACAAGTAGATGGAATAGTTTTTATTACTTGTAGTAACTATGCAGATTCAACAGATATGCTTCTTTCCAGCAAGATACCGTTTGTAGTAGTTGATAAAGAAATAGACAATGCACTTAATTGTGACACTGTATTGGTTAATGAAGAAAAAGGTGCACAATTAGCAGTTGAGCATTTAATAGAGCTTGGTCATAAACGAATCGCTTGTATCACAGGTGGATCCAATGATCAAATTACAAGTTTAAAACGAAAAAACGGTTATATTTTGGCAATGAAAGAAAACAGATTAAATATTAACGAGGATTATATTGTAGAAGGTGATTTTCTCATGCCTTCCGGATATGTGGCAGGAATGAAGCTCTTCAATATGGATAATAAGCCAACAGCCATTTTTGCATTCAATGATTTAATGGCAATAGGTGCTTTAAAAGCGGCTAATGAGTGTGGTCTGTCTGTTCCACAGGATGTTTCTGTAGTAGGTTATGATGATATTGAAATATCTTCGTACAGTATTCCTCCCCTTACCACTGTAAACCAAAATAAGGATAAGGTCGCAAAAAGTATTTTCAATACATTGCTAAAAATGATGAATAATAAGATTGCAAGTAATAGCAAGGTTGAAATTATTCCGAAACTTATTGTAAGAAAAACCACAGCAGTTTGTCCGGACAGAGAGTAGAAATTAGTTAAGTTTAAATTGCCACGTGCAGTAGATGCAGTTGTAAAATTTTTCAATGAAAAGTTATAATAAAATATTATATCAATAAGGAGAAGGGTATTATGAAAAGATTATTCAGCATTTCATTGGTAGTTGTATTATGTTTTTCTCTTTTTGCTGGCTGTACAAATAAAACTCCTACTTCCCAACCTACTTCAGATTCTTCCTCAGATTCTTCCTCTGATTCTGCTACAAGTGAAGAAAAAGAGGTAAAAGAGGAAAAAGAGATAAAAAGGACGATGCTGATGAACAGGGACACCACAGT